>CAIVPV010000108.1 GCA_903907915.1 uncultured Cytophagaceae bacterium | reverse complement strand
GGGGCACGGCAAACAATTCGTCTAAATGCCCTCGTTAATTTCTCTTCCATAGTTCCCTTTTCATGTGAGATTCGACTCGCTAAAACGCGGGAACTTTCTAACACATGGGGATCATTCATCATGACCAAAGCCTGCAAGGGAGTATTCGTTCGACCTCTTTGGACTTCGCATTGATCTCGGTTACTCGCGTCGAAAATTAACATGGTAGGCGGCGGTACAGTTCTTTTAATAAAGACATACATGCCGCGGCGGTACAAATCTTGGTTATGATCTTGGATATAATTCATCAACGATCCGCGGCCGGAGGTGGCTACTTCCCAAAGCCCTTTAGGCTGGTAGGTCTTCACGCTAGGCCCGCCGATTTCCTGATTTAATATGCCTGCGGAGGCTAATACTTGATCGCGGATTTGTTCCGCCGGAATGCGAATGCGAGACATGCGCGATAAATAGATATTTTCTGGATCCACTTTTTGGGCTGCCGTAGTGACCGTTGAAGCTTGTCGGTAAGTCGCAGACATAACGATTTGTTTCACGAGACGTTTGATATTCCAGCCGTGTGTTTGGAAATCAACCGCTAGCCAATCCAATAATTCAGGGTGTGTCGGAAGTTCGCCTTGCATGCCAAAATCCCCCAATGTTTTCACGATGCCCCTCCCAAAAAATTGCCCCCACATCCGGTTCACGAATACGCGAGAAGTCAATGGGTTAGCAGGATCTAATAGCCAGCGGGCTAGTCCGAGTCTATTTTGACTGTATTTGGCGGGGCTGAAAGGAAGGATACTTTTGGGAATACCTGCCTGAACTTCTGGCCCATGCATATCATAATTTCCTCTCGAAAGGACATAGGTAGGCCTCCAGCGAACAGAATCTGTCATCACCATGACATCCACCGTGGCGGTGTCTTTTTTGTGGATAAACTTCAAAATCGATTGCACATCTTTCGTCGAGATGGACATATTCGGAGGATCGGCGAAGGAGGCATCTATCGTCCCAAACAAGCCTTTTTCAGGAACCTGATTAAAGAAAGCATAGGTGCTGTAATAATCTTTTTGGGATATCGGATCGTATTTATGGTCGTGGCAGCGCGCGCATTCGAAGGTGAGTGCGAGGAAAGATTTGGAAAAAGTATTCGTTCGATCATTCACATATTCCACGCGGTATTCCTCATCGATAACGCCACCTTCTTGGGTGATCTTGTGATTGCGGTTAAAACCCGTGGCTAACATCATCTCCTTAGTGGGATTAGGCATTAAATCCCCGGCTAATTGCCAAGAGGCAAATTTCGCATACGAATAATTCGAATTAAAGGCATGAATCACCCAGTCCCGCCACGGCCACATCGTTCTAAGGCCATCGTCCTGGTACCCATGGGAATCCGCATAACGGGCTAAATCCAGCCAGCTAACGGACATTTTTTCGCCATAATGCTTACTTCCCAGCAACTCATTAACCATCTTTTCATAGGCTTTCGGGCTATCATCTTTCAGAAAACGATCCTGCATCTCGAGGCTAGGCGGCAGACCTGTTAAATCCAGGGCCACCCGTTTTAATAGCTGTTCTTTCCCTGCTTCTGGACTAGGCTCAAGCGACTTCTCCGTCATTTTTGCATAGACAAAAAAGTCGATCGGATTGCGAACCCAATCTTCATCTGCCTTTGGCAATTCTGACTTTACCGGCTTAATAAAAGCCCAGTGGGGCTTGTAAACGGCACCTTGCTTGATCCATTTTTCGATCAAATCAATTTCATGCGACGTTACCGTTAGATGTGAGCTCATCGTAGGCATGCGAAGCGAGGTATCTTTTGTGATCAAACGCTGGAAAGCATCCGAAGATTCCGGATGGCCTGGAACAATCGCATGCATCGAAGGATTGTCTTTAAACGCAGCATAAGCTCCTTCCGGGGTATCTAAACGCAAGTTTGATTTACGCTTATTCGCATCAGGCCCGTGGCATTTAAAGCAACGATCAGAAAGGATAGGGCGTATATGGTAATTATAGTCAATCACATCCGGCATGGACGTGTCTTGTGCTTGGGTATCTGAACAACGCACATACAAGAAGCATCCACCAGTTGCAATGAGTAATCCGAGAAGCGCGCGCAGCGTCCGTTTCATGATTAAATTCGTTCTAATTTAATGGGATACGTTTTATTGGAAGCCCATTGTGGTACGTAGATATTTTCGTCTGAATCTGCATATACATCATGCGGATGTATGAATACATTATGTTCATCCTCCTTATGTTGTGCTTGAAGCGTACCGTTTTGGTATATTGGTGAAGATCCGCCTGGGGTCGAAATCGCTTGCATATTTTTGTCCAAAATCTGGAGATAGCCGGACCCTACTAGCGATTCGGACGTACTTCTAAAGCATGCCGCAAGAATATGGTCTCCATGTAAGACTGGCCTGCAAATATAGGATCCCGGATAATGGTAGCGGGTGATGAATTTCCCGTCGAGTGTAAACCTTTTTAAGGAGTTATTTACGCGGTCTGTAATTAATAGAGTCGGATTCGAGGGATCTCGAGTATCGACTAAAACCCCGTGACAGCAATTAAATTTATCGTCGGCATAGGTACTTGTTTTTCCTCCAAAATGTCGGATATAATGCCCTTTCGCGTCATATTGCGTGATGTAATTAGCGCCATAACCGTCAGCCACATAGATGTCCCCATTGCGCGGATTGACCGCCGTTTCCGTAGGCAAAAATTGGTTAGGGGCATCGTACATTCCCGTTTCTTTCGGGTATTCGATTTTGAAAATCTCTCGACCTTTTAAATCGGTTTTGATGACTTGATGACGTGCCGTGTCGCAGATTAATAAGTACTGTTCACCCCCTTCGTTTAGGATAGTTAATCCATGTCCACCCGGATACGAATGCCCCCAAGTCTCCAGTAATTTCCCAGACTTGTCATAAATTAAGACGTTATTCTTCGTTTCGTTTGTTAATAAAATCAGCCGCCCTTTTGCATCTTCCACCATCTCGTGGCAATCATTTACCGGATTTTTACCAGCATCTAATAGGCCCCAATTAGGAACAACTTTATAGCGAAAAGAGCCATGTCCCAGGGTAATTTCCCCGGTTTTAGGTGCAATTTTTTTCATAGAAGGCTTGGATAAGAGCGACCCACAAAGGAGGACGGAACTTGACTTAATAAAATCTCTACGCAGGATAGGAAGGGACATAGTCAATCGGTGAATTTTTGTAGGTTTAGATTAATCCCAAATATATAGGTAAAATTTTATAAATTCCCGAAAATATTCTACTTATGAAAAAGCTATTCTTATTTCTCTTGTTACCGTTTATTTTTCAGGCCAAACCGCTACGTGTCGGTATCGCCGGCATGACCCACGGACACGTAGGACAAGTATATACGGCGATTAAAAAACCTCAGCAAGATGTGATCATCGTAGGTTTTGCAGAGCCGAATAAAGAGCTGGCGATGGCCCTTTTGAAGAAACAAAATCTGCCGGATTCCCTTTGGTTTCCTTCTTTAGATGCGTTGATTGCTAAAACGAAGCCAGAAGCGATTGCGGCATTCAATAGCATTTATGAGCACCTAGAGGTAGTTAAGGTTTGTGCGCCTAAGGGAATACATGTGATTGTGGAGAAGCCTTTGGCAGTTAATATGGATCACCTGAATCAAATGAAGGC
>CAIVPV010000107.1 GCA_903907915.1 uncultured Cytophagaceae bacterium | reverse complement strand
CCGGATTCCTTCAAAGCCGCAATCTGCTTTAATTTTTTAGAGAAATAGTATTCCTCGACGCTGTTTAAGCGGCTCGCCGCTGTGATGTGTAAGCTCATAAAACAAAAAACCGACGTAAAGTCGGCTGATAGGTTTGACAAAAAACTATATAACCGATTAGGCAGCGTTGTAATAGCCTGCGTAATAATACCCTGTTAGATAGCTGTTTGCTTGTAATTTCATATGCCAAAGGTAGGGAAATTTTGCTTTTATGCAAATAAGGGCTTCAAAAGCTCGCGAACCAGCGAAGATTCGTAGCCTTTAGAGAGGCCGTAATTATAACATTTTTGGTAGCGCTGTGGCGAGGTCCCTGATTTTATCTCGTCTTTTTTCTTCTGTAAAAGCGCGCGCGCTTTCTCGATATAATCTTGATCGTTTATTCCATCCCAGGCGCTGGCTAATAAAGATGCCGAAATACCTCGCTTGCGTAATTCGAAATTAATTTTCGTACGACCCCAGCTCTTTTGATTGAATTTGGATCGGACGAAGATCTCGACAAAACGCGCTTCGTTCAGGTAGTTATTTTCGCGGAGCCACGTTAAATACGAAGGGAAATCAGAGGGCGAAACCTCAAAAGTCTTCATCTTCTGCTCCAGTTCTTGCACGCATCTTTCCTGGTAGGCGCAATAGCGGGCCAGCTTTTGGAGAATCTCGCTATTCATAAGGAAAGATTTAAGATTCGATTTCTTCGAAACTCTCTAGATTGAACAGATCGTTCAAGACATCCACCATTTTGTCAGAATCGCCACGTTTACAAGCGGCTTTTAGGTGTATGATGGGTTGTTTGATAATTTTTTGGACTAAACCAGCCGTAATTTTCTCCAGCTTTTCGGTCTCTTCCTTCGTCAAACCCTTCATGTGGCGGTTCAACTCCTCCTTGCGGATTTGTTCCAGCGCATTCTTCAATTTATTAATGGTAGGCGAAACCTCCATCTCTTTCGACCAATCGTTAAAGCTTATAATGCTCTCTTCTATGATCGTTTTCACCTCTGGGATAGACGCTAAACGAGTGGCTAAAGCCTCATCTGCCCGCTCCTTCAAGGTGTCAATATTGTATAAAAGCACCCCATTAATCTTCTCGATTCCATCTTCGATACTGCGAGGTACGGAAAGATCGATGAAGTATTTAAAGGATAATAATTGCAATTTCTTGATCTCCGCCTGTGTGATAATCGGACTATCCGTGCGAACAGAGGAGATAATGATATCAGCCGCGGCGATTTCTTTCCATAGGTCAGAAAGCGGAGCGACTCTAAATAGTTCTTTTCCAGCGGCAATCTTTTCTGCTTTCTCGATCGTGCGGTTCATAATGGTGAATTCCGCAAAATCTTTGTCTTCCATGTTTTTGCAAACATCAAGCCCTATTTCGCCTAATCCAAGGATTAAGACTTTCGGGTTCGGAAGGGCTTGAGAAAGTTCTTCAGCTAAGGCAACGGTGGCATAAGAAACGGACGCCGCTCCATCACGGAACGAGGTTTCTTGGGCTACGCGCTTGTTGGAATAGAAGATGGTATGCATCAAACGGTGTAAATACGGACCGGCCATATTTGAATCCGCCGCTTGCTGGTAGGCTTTTTTGATCTGATTCGGGATCTGTAAATCCCCCACTACCTTGGATTGTAAACCAGTGGCAACTTCGAATAAATGGCGCAGAGAATCCTCTGTTTCGTCCATTTGCTTAAAATAGCCCAGGTATTCAGCCGTGTTCGTTAGTCCTTTTTCGATTAAGAAGGCTTTGATTAAATCTGTCGAGATATCTCGATCAGACGTATAATAGAACTCCGTTCGGTTGCAGGTAGAGACAATTAATAATTCATTTAGGCCAAAAAGATCTTTACACTTCACATAAAACCCTTTGCTCTCCTCCTCGTTCAATGCAAGCATCTCGCGAATGGCGAGTGGCGCTGTACGGTGTGAAAGGCTGACGGATTTAAAAGGTAAAATCATTTCTGTCTTAAGCGTGATTATTAATTCACAAAAGTACGATGCAAATATTAAATTATTATCCGTCTTTGAAAGAAAATCGTAATTTAGATGAAGAAAAAATAGGAATAAAATGCACTTCAAAAATAAGACTGTTTTTATCACGGGAGGATCCCGTGGAATTGGATTAGATATTGCAAAAAAATTAGCTTCAGAGGGCGCAAACATTGTTATTGCGGCAAAAACATCAGAGCCACATCCTAAATTACCGGGTACGATTCACACGGCAGCGGCTGAAATTGAGGCGACTGGGGGAAAGGCTTTGGCCTGTATGGTCGACATTCGTGACGAAAATCAGGTTTTAGCAGCGGTTAAAAAAGTCGTGGATACCTTCGGAGGTATTGATATTTTAATCAATAATGCGTCGGCGATTCAGCTCACGGGTACTTTGAGTACGGAGATGAAGAAATACGACTTGATGAATCAGGTGAATACGCGTGGGACCTATTTATGCGCTCAGGCTTGTTTGCCCTATTTATTGAAATCGGAAAATCCGCACGTTTTAACGCTTTCTCCTCCCTTGAATGTAGAGGCGCGCTGGTTTGAGAACCATGTAGCTTATTCGATTGCGAAATTTGGGATGTCTCTTTGCACGCTCGGAATGGCGGCGGAGTTTAAGGGGAAGGTGGCTTTTAATTCGCTTTGGCCTAAAACAATCATATCCACTGCCGCGATTGAATTTGCGATAGGTAATGCGGCGATGTTGCAATTAGGTCGCAAAGGGAGTATCATGGCAGATGCAGCTTCGGCTATCTTGCAGAAAGATGCAAAGACGGTCAGTGGTAACTTCTACATTGACGAAGACGTATTAAGGGCTGAGGGTGTAACCGATTTCGCTGAATACCGCGTGAATCCGAATACGTCAGAAAATCAATTGCTCCCTGACTTTTTTATTTAAAATTGGAAAATTACACACCACCCCTTTGGCTTCCAGATGGACATACACAAAGTATTTATCCCTCTGTTTTCAGGAAAGTGGTGCTTGCCGAAAAACCTCGAAGGGAACGAGTAAGCACGCCCGATCAGGATTTTTTAGATATTGACTGGTATGGGGGTGACTTAGCCGAGCACCCCTTATTGATTGTATCCCATGGTTTAGAGGGGGCGAGTGATCGACAATATGTCACCGGTTTGATTCACAAGATGAAGGGGATGAATGCGCTGGCTTGGAACTACCGTAGTTGTTCAGGGGAGCCGAATCGAAATTTACGTTTTTACCACAGCGGGGCTACGGATGATTTGGACTTCATTATTCACCTGGCGATCGAACGGGGTGCGAAAGAAATTTACCTGGCAGGCTTTAGTTTAGGAGGGAACTTGACCTTAAAATGGTTAGGGGAACAGGGTAAAAATCCACCCCAAATGATTCGAAAAGCTATTGCATTTTCCGTACCTTTACACCTTTCATCGAGTAGCAAGAAGTTAGCTAAGCGGGAAAACAGACTCTACACTCATCGATTTCTACAAACTCTCATTGCCAAAGTCAAGGAAAAGTCCGCGCGCTATCCTCAGGATATTACCGCGGAGATGATTGATTCGGTGAAGAGTTTAGTGGATTTTGACGATGTGATCACAGGGCCTTTACACGGGTTTAAAGATGGGGAAGACTATTATGAAAAGAGTAGTTCCCTGTATTTTTTGGATCAGATTAACGTACCCACTTTAATCGTGAATGCAAAAAATGACCCTTTTTTATCGGCGGAATGTATTCCTGAAGACTATGTGAAGACCTTGGATTTTGTCCAATTAGACGCACAGGAAAAAGGAGGGCATTGTGGATTTTATCCGAAGAATTACCAAGGCTATACTTGGTCGGAGAATCGGGCCGCCGTTTGGTTTAATAAAAGCGTTTAGAAAATAATACTATGCCTACAGCTCAAGCAGAACCTTTAAAAATTGTTATTGATTTCGATAGCACGTTCACGAAAGTGGAGGGGCTAGATGAATTAGCGAGAATCGCACTTCAGGGAAATCCGAAGCAAGCGGAGATCGTGGGAAAGATTACCGATATCACCGACCAAGGAATGGCAGGGGCTTATTCTTTCGCAGATTCGTTGCGCGATCGCGTGGCTTTATTGCCCGCAAATCGTTCGCACGTAGATCAATTAATCGTCTTTTTGAAGGGGAAAATCTCGGAGTCATTTAAGCGCAATCAGGATTTTTTAGAAGAAAATGCGGATCAAATCTTAATCGTATCATCCGGGTTTAAAGACTTCATCGTCCCCGTGGTAAACGAGATGGGTATCCCAGCGGAAAACGTATATGCGAATACCTTTACCTACGATGCGGAAGGTACTATTACGGGTTATGATACGGATAATTTATTGTCTCAGGACAAAGGCAAAGTACGTTTATTGCAATCCCTGCAACTAGAAGGCGAGGTTTACGTGATAGGGGATGGCATGACGGATTATGAATTACGCGAATCCGGTTTAGCCAATAAGTTCTTTGCTTTTACAGAGAATGTGTCTCGCAAGGCGGTGACGGACAAAGCTGATTTTATTGTCCCTTCCCTAGATGAGTTCTTATATATTAACGGTTTGAGCCGGGCACAATCCTATCCTAAATCTCGCATCAAAGTTCTTTTATTAGAAAATGTGCACCCAGGTGCCGTGAATGCGTTTAAGAAGGAAGGTTTCCAGGTTGAATTATTAAAGGGCGCTTTAGATGAGGACGAATTGATTGAGAAGATCAAAGATGTGTCCATCGTCGGCTTGCGTTCGAAGACTAATTTGACGAAGAAAGTATTAGATCATCCGAATGCGTCTCGACTTATGTGCGTGGGGGCATTTTGTATCGGTACGAACCAAATAGATCTAATAGAATGTGAGAAGCGCGGGATTGCGGTGTTTAATGCGCCCTATTCGAACACGCGTTCGGTGGTGGAATTGTCGATTGGTTTGATGGTGATGTTGACGCGTAATATCTTCGAGAAATCGACGAAAATGCACGCGGGTGTTTGG
>CAIVPV010000106.1 GCA_903907915.1 uncultured Cytophagaceae bacterium | reverse complement strand
GCTGCAGGTAGGAATCCCTGGCAATCATAAATGTGGTAATGGGAATGTGTAATTTACGTGCCTGCGCCGCCTGTGTGTAACATTTCTCCGTTACATAGGGATCTAGGCCGTTGCTATTCATATAATAGGTCCCGTCTTTTTCCCGAACACAGCTCGGTTTTCCGTCGGTAATCATAAAAATCTGTTTGTTGGTATTCCTTTTTCGGCGCAGAATATCCATCGCTAATTGCAGCCCAGCCACCGTATTCGTGTGGTAAGGCCCCACTTTTAAATAGGGGATATCTTTGATGGAAATGCTCCAGGCATCGTTTCCGAAGACCAGAATGTCGATGGTATCTTTTGGATAACGAGTTGTTATCAGTTCTGCCAAAGCCATCGCCACCTTTTTCGCGGGTGTAATCCGATCCTCGCCATATAGAATCATCGAGTGGCTGATGTCGATCATCAAAACCGTACTCATCTGAGATTTGAACTGCGAATCCTCTACCACTAAATCGTCCTCTGTTAATTCGAATTCGCCTATTCCGTGATTGATTTGGGCATTTTTTAGACTCTCTGTGAGGGAGATTTTCTCTAAGCTATCGCCAAAATGATAGGATCTAAATTCCCCCGTCATTTCATCCCCTTGGCCGGAAGCCTTGGTCTTGTGATTGCCAGATCCACTTTTATTTAAGTTTCCGAAGATGTTCTCCAAAGCTGTCTGGCGAATGGCTCGCTCTGTTTTGGCCGTAATCCCCATCCCAGAACCTCCATTCTCATCGATTTCCTCCCGGATATAACCTTTTGCCTTTAAATCCTCAATGAAATCCTCAATCGTATATTTCTCATCCGTCAGCTCGTATTCCTTGTCTAATTCGCGCAACCACTCGATTGCCTCATCAAAATCCCCCGACGTATGTGTGATTAATTCCTTGAAAATCCCGAAAAGCTTATCAAAAGGGGAGACGCTCTTCTCCTCGAACTCTTTAAAATAAAATCCCTTTTTATTCATTTCTTTTAAACCCTAGTAGCACTTTAATTGTTCAAATAAACAGCTAAATTTGGTAAAATGAGCACACAAATTATTTCTATTCGATTTTTATCTTTCGAAGGCTTCGCAAACAAACGCTTTGCCTTCGCAGAAATGGGTCGCTCATTCGTCCAAAAATGGCAATCAGACGGACTTTCATTCGCCAAACATTTAGGCTTAGGAGCTGGAAATGGCTTTTCCATTTGGCCAGACTTTTCCTCTTATGCCTTCCTAGGCGTATTCGAAAATCAAGCAGCCTCAGATCATTTTTTCACTACAAACGAACGTTGGAAAACACTTTGTTCCCATTCGTCTGCTACGAAAGGCTATGACGCAGTCGCCATCAAAGGCCACGGAACTTGGAACGGATCGAACCCTTTTTCCATCGTCGAGGATCCCGGAAATGGCCCCCTTTTAGTGATGACGCGCGCCAGTATTGTGTGGTATAAATCCCCCATTTTTTGGTTCTACGTCTCCCACGCTAGTAAATACTTGGAAAATCGCGCGGGTTTATTATTTGCCAAAGGCGTAGGCGAATTTCCCCTCATCGAACAAGCCACCCTCAGTCTTTGGGACTCATCAGAAAATCTAGATTCCTTTGCCTATAAAAGTAAGGAGCATGCGCCCATGATTAAGAAGACGAGGACGATAGGGTGGTATTCGGAGGAGATGTTCACTCGCTTTAGGGTTATTTTAGTTTTGTGATGCGACTTTTTAAATCACAAAGAACAAAGCAAAAAGTTCAAAGTTGGCATCAAAAAGGGATCGAAAATTGATCCATTTTTGATAAGTATGGTTAATATTTCATGAATTCGTCGCCGCAGGCGAATCCAACTTTAAACTTTGAACTTTGTGCTTTGCTATTTGTATTCGCCATAGGCGAATCCAACTTTAAACTTTGAACTTTG
>CAIVPV010000105.1 GCA_903907915.1 uncultured Cytophagaceae bacterium | reverse complement strand
GTAATCTTTTGATTGCAGTAATTGGTTGAGTAGTTTTTGGTCTACCTTATTTAATCCCCAAGAAACCCACAGCGCCTCTAATACATGGTGCTCATAATCGGCATCCTTTTTATCCAGATTAGCCACCCAGGCCGTAATTTTAGGTAATACATCAGCCGCCTTACGGCCACGCAATTCTCTGCGCACCCGGTACCGAGTCCTGTATTCAGGCAATTTTAAATTTTCTAATAACTGATCGATAGATGCCCCATAAACGTTAGCAGGTGTAACTAAAGGCCTTGAAGGATACGTTACGCGGTACACGCGGCCGTGCGTGTGGTCACGCAATGGATCCCGCGCGCTATGCTGCATGTGTCCAATCAAAATATTATGCCAGTCGATCACATAAAGTGAGCCGTCGGGAGCAAATTCCATGTCAACAGGACGGAAATTACGATCTTCGCCCACGATCAAATCTTGGCGGTGCTTTGATTTATATCCGGTACCATCATCGCTTAGTTGGTGCTGTTTCATCCCCAAAAATCCAATGGTATTATTAATTAAAAAATCCCCTTGCACATTTTCAGGAAAATGACGGCTTGATACAAACTCTAAACCGGAGGTAGGTCGAACCAAATGTTTTTCTTCCACTAAGGTAAATGACTTGTGACCTGTTTGACCGTAGCGATTTTTAGTGGACCCGGGCATCATCCAGCGAACATCTGGTCCAGAGGTTTCTGCAAAAAAGTTTTGACCCCATTTGTCAAAGGCGATTCCCCAAGGATTAGGAATCGACAACTGAGCAACCCGCTCCAAATGATGCCTAGCAGGATTGTAACGCATAAAACCCCCATTCGTTGCGCGAACTGTACCGTAGGGTGTTTCTACATTCGTGTGCAAAAATACCCCTTCTCCCATGTAAATAGCGCCTGATTCGTCTGTGACAAATGCGGAGATCTCATGGTGCGTATCATGGTCATCAAACCCGCTTAAAATGACTTCCTTCGAATCTGCATGATCATCCCCATTCGTATCTTTCAATAAAACCAAATTTGTTCCTTGGCTGACAAATACCCCAAATTCCGTGATTTCCATTCCAACCGGAACGTGCAAACCCTCAGCAAAAATCGTTTCCTTATCCGCTTTCCCATCCTTATCTGTATCTTCAAGAATGATGATTTTATCGTTAGGTTTCGCATCCCCCGGCTTGTAATGGGGATAGGAAGGCATGCAAACTACCCAAAGTCGGCCCTTATTATCGAAAGTCATTTGAACCGGTTTGGCCAAATTCGGAAATTCCTCTTCCGAAGCAAACAGCTCAATTTTATACCCCGGAGCTACTTTAATGGCATTTAATGCCTCATCACCATACAAGTATTTCAAGCTGCCATTTTGATCCGGATTAAAATTCGTTTTAACGGGATCTAGCTTGCGCGTCTTCGCATCTGCGGCGGCCAGATCATACGGAAGCCCTTTAATTGCTGCTTGGATCGCAGCCTCCCGATTATCCGTCATTTGACGAATTTTTTCGATCTCAGCAGGATAATTATCTTGTCCAAACGGAT
>CAIVPV010000104.1 GCA_903907915.1 uncultured Cytophagaceae bacterium | reverse complement strand
GATTAATTTTTGCAAGCGCCTGGTCGAATAAAACCTTTTCTAAATCATGTAAATCGCCAAATACCAAGGTTTTGGCAAATGGAGTCAAAGAAACACCCAATAACATATAGGCCCAAGTAGGAATGATGGCATCTGCGCTGCATCCCACGGCTACATGTTTATCTTGATAGCTCGACCAATCTTGGTCAGCTATAAATGTGCGAAAGTCTTTTTCTCGCAAGGCAATCCCTTGAAATAATTGATCCTTGATATCGATAAATAGTCGGTCACCAGCCACACGTAAATCTTCTAGGTCGATTTGCGTTAGTCCACTTTGGTTCACCCGATTAATAATTTCCTCTGCCATTTTAAAGTGATTTTAAAGCGATTTTAAAGTCGGTTTTGTCCCCATATACTCTTTTAAATAGTCGGGCTCTTTTGTAACGAGATTCTCGAATCTTTGGTTCAAATAAGCTTCATAAGCTAAATGACCCATTTGGGCTGCGTCAGGGCACAAGGGTTCGTCTAAAAAGGTGATTGACTGATGCTTGCAAGATGCTTGCCATTTAGCAGCTCCATTACCGAAGGCAATCAAAGGCGCATAATCTTGAAATGAATCATCCCCTAAAATATGTGCCTGCTGCGGCATCATTTCTTTTAATTGCGCATCATAAACGGCCGCATAAACTTCCATTCTTCGGGCATCTAACAAGGGCAAAAGTAAGCATCCCTCCGGAGTTTGAACTTCGGATGCTAAAATCTGCAGAGTAGTTAAGCAAATCAAGGGCTTGTCTAAAGCAAAGCATATTCCCTTTGCCGTGGCTAAACCAATACGTAATCCAGTATAAGAGCCCGGTCCATTTGAAACTGCCACGGCTGCTAAATCGGCTAATTTTTTACCAGCAGTCTTCAGTACTTTTTCGATCAGCAAGGTCAAAGCCTTCGAATGGGATCCCTCCTCTGAGACTAGTTCATGACTAATCAATTGCCCCTTTTCATGCAAGGCAACGGAACAATTCAGCGTGGAAGTTTCTAAACTAAGTATCAGGCTCATTTTGTCAAAGTAATTAATTCAATCCCCTTTAAGAGGGTAGGGTCATGTATAAAAGACCATTCATTAATACCTTTTTTCAGGTAATAATGGTGCACAATTTCTTGCTCTAAAAGCGCCGCAATTACCTTCTTGTTGCCTTCTAGTTCTTTCACAATGGACGAATCCCATTCCGGTTGTAGGCGGTCTAACTCTTTACTTAAATTCGCGTATAAATTATCTTTTTGCGTTTCTTTTAAGACATCCCGCATTTGTTTTTCCAAAGGACTTTCGTAGATAAACTTGCTAGACTTCACCCATTGCACAAATTCGCCATACTCCCCCTCATTCAAGTGAAAACTTGGCGCTGCAGAGATTTGTGCATGCTTTAATTTATATATGCGGGCATATTGGAAGAAGATTTTCTCCTTTAACAATTGCTGTGTCAAACTGTTCGCCTGCGGTCTTCCCACAAAAACATCGGGCTCAATACCCCCTCCAGCATTCACTTTTCTGCCATTCCGTGTTTTAAATTCTTGTTTTGTCGTATCCTTTTGTTCCGAATAATCGATCGCTTGAATGCATCGTCCACTCGGGATATAGTATTTAGCTGTGGTAATCTTTATTTTAGCTCGGTAAGGCAAATCGCGCGTTACTTGCACTAAACCTTTCCCAAAACTCCGTTGCCCCACCACTGTCGCCCGATCATAATCCTGCAAAACGCCCGCTACAATCTCGGCTGCGGAGGCCGAATTTTGGTTGATCAAAACGAGTATAGGCAGGCTAGTATCCCAACTCGAATTCAACGCCTTATAGGTCGCATTCCACTCCTTTAATTTACCCTTAGTGCTCACAATGGGTGTTTCTTTCTCTAAAAAAAGATTGCAAATGTCGACCGCCTGGGTCAGCAAACCTCCTGGATTATTGCGTAAGTCCAAAATCAATTTCTTCATGCCGTCCTTCTTCAGTTGAACTAGGGCCGCTTTCATTTCTTTAGTAGCCGATTGATTGAATTCTTCTAATTCGATGTAAGCGATTCCTGGTCGAATGATGCCAGCGTAGCCTACATTTTTGATTTGAACGGTGGACCGGTTGATGCTTAAGGTCATCTGCGTGTCACCCCTTTTAATTTCGGCGATTAATTTGCTATCTCGAGGGCCTTTAATTAGAAGCCCTGGATCTGAATCTTCCGTTATAGGATTGTTATTGATGGATACTACTTGATCCCCTATCTGTAAGCCAGCTTGCAAGGCGGGGCTATTTTCGTCCACGAAGGTGATAAAATAACCTTTTTCTACCCAAGAAGCCCGGATTCCGATTCCTTCGTATTTCCCCGTTGTTAACGTAGTGAATTCGTCCAAATCCTCTTCCGGATAATAGACCGTATAAGGGTCTAATTGGTCTAGCATTCCGTCAATGGAATTTTGCACGGCCTTGTTAGGGTCGATCGGATCCACATAAAATTGATTCAATTCTTTAATCACACTGGCGTAGATGTCTAGGTTTTTAGCTAGGTCAAAAAGCTGGTCAGCCCGATTAAATGCCCACAAACCCAACCCCAACAATAGGAATAAAGAAATCTTAGCTACTTGTTTCATTCGGCTGGGTAAATTTATCGAGGATGGCGACCATTTTTTTGTGGATTTTGTCCGATGGTTCAATTGTAGAGCCAATATAGACAAAAGCCAATACATCTGGAAG
>CAIVPV010000103.1 GCA_903907915.1 uncultured Cytophagaceae bacterium | reverse complement strand
GTTATACAGATGAATCTCCTTTTCGCCGATCACTGATTCTAAAATTTTAGGATCAGACGCATCTATCGCTTTTGCTCTCACTTTAGAAGTAGGGTCAGATGGCGTAGCGGCATAATCTCCCCGAGAAACAAAAATCCATCCCTCAGTTCCTTCGTATCTAATACCGTTTTGATACCCGCCAGAGGTATACATGGTGATGCCATTTGCATATTCTGCTTTGGACATAAAGTCCCCATGTACATTCCATAATCCTGATTTAGGGAATTCAGCCACTGATTCCACAGAGATAGGACCCGTGTATTCCGTATCCATTCCCCAAGCGGCAGAATCATAGTGATGTTGACCCCATCCCGTAATCATCCCGGCACCAAATTGCTCCATGCGTAACCAACCCGGTCGGTCATATCCTACTTGAGGATGGACTCCAATCTCCGTATAAGGCATTTCAGGTGTAGAACCCAGCCACATATCGTAATTAAATCCTTTCGGAATAGGCATAGCGGGAGCTGGTGGTCCTGATGGATCACCAGGTAAACCTATCTTCACCGTATGTAATTTTCCAATTCGTCCATTGCGCACTAATTCAGCTGCCTTGCGGAACTGAGAGGAGGAGCGTTGCTGGGTACCCACTTGTAAAATGCGCCCGGTTTTCTGAATGATTTCCGCTAATTGACGCCCCTCGTGAATGGTAAGGGAGGTGGGTTTTTGGAGGTAAATATCTTTGCCTGCTAAAGCGGCTTCCATCGCTGGTTGTGCATGCCAAAAATCAGGTGTACTGATCATCACCGCATCAATGTCTTTATTCAAGAGCATCTCTCGGTAATCATCGTACATTTTCACATCGATGTAATTTGCCTGACCCGTTTTCTTCGTGTAATATTCTTCCACTAATTGCTTGGTCTCCTCGGTACGGTGGCGATCTAAATCACAAACCGCCATTATTCTGGCTTTTTCAAATTTCCAGGTACTTGGCAAATCATGCGTACGGGCGATTCGACCGCAGCCTATTTGGGCAATATTAATCTTATTACTCGGGGCATCTTTGCCACCCAATACGTTCGCTGGAACAATGGTAGGAAAACCCCAAGTACCCACTGCGCCCAAGGCGAAATTTTGAACAAATTTCCTTCTTTTCATTATTTCAAGGTTATTTTAGTGGCTTGCGCCTGTGCTTTCAATGCTAGTTCTGTTGCTAAAAAACAATGCTCCTGAGTCATCGCCGTATCGGTACGATTCACCACATCATCCACCACTTTTTGTCCATGGTTTAATTCCACATTCTTGCAATCTACATACAGCGTTTCCTTATTATTCACCACAAATAAATGACTTCCTAATCCATGTGGCGAGGCGATGTCGGTGTTCTTCCTAATTTCCATAAAACCTTCCGTTCCTAAAATAGTCAAACGTCCATCTCCCCAGGTATTCAATCCATTGGGGGTAAACCAGTCGACCCGGATATAACCAGAGCCGCCATTTCCTTGCAGCATCAAATCTCCAAAATCCTCGAATTGCGGGTATTGCGGATACGTATAATTCGCGACTTGAGAAGCGACAACCTTCGCGTCTTTAGATCCGGTAAAATGTAAGAACTGGTCTACTTGGTGAGATCCTATATCGCAGATGATACCACCATAATATTGCTTATCAAAGAACCAAGCTGGACGCGCATTCAAACTGATGCGGTGAGGGCCGGTTCCAATGGTTTGAATTACTTTACCGATCATTCCTGTAGCCACTAATTCGCTGGCTTTCTCTGTCGCTTTATTCTCAAAACGTTCGCTATACGAGATGGAATAGATGCGTTTGGTGGCTTTTTGGACTTTACGAACCTCCGCTAATTGTGCTAAACTCGTAATGCCTGGCTTATCTACCATATAGTCCTTTCCGTGTTGCATGGCGCGAATGCCTAAGGGCGCGCGCTCTACCGGAGTAATTGAACTTAATATCAATTGAATAGAGGAATCCTCTAAAATCTCGTTTTCAGATGCTGCTTGCTTTACGCCTGGGAATCTAGTGGCAAAGTCTTTAGCTAAATCCGCTTCCTTCGCATAAAAAGAAACCATTTCCCCTCCACCTTTGATGATAGAGTTTGCCATACTAAAGATGTGGGCATGGTTAATGCCAATTACCCCAAACTTAATCCGTGGAGCGATAATACGTTCCGGCATTTCTGGAGCAAATGTTTTCGTGACATCTTTAAAAGAACTAGGCAAAAAGGCCATTCCGCCTAAGATACTCGCATTGTGCAAGAATTCTCGGCGATTCGAAGCGGTAGATTTCATTTTAATAGGTTTATTTATCTACAAAAGTAAAATTCTATCTCAGACTACTGACCTGAACGCATAAAAAAAGCTGCTCATTTCTGAACAGCTTTCTTATTATATAAAAAATTTCAAACCTATTTTTTCTTCTCTTTAACACGAGCCGCTTTTCCTTGCTTACCACGCATGTAGTATAAACGTGCACGACGTACTTTACCACGACGTAATACTTCAATTTTGTCCACGTTTGGTGACAAGATTGGGAAAATACGCTCAACACCGATACCGTTAGAAATCTTACGTACCGTGAATGATTCACCAGCACCAGAATTTTTACGTTGGATTACTAAACCTTGGAAAACCTGAACACGCTCTTTGTTACCTTCACGAATTTTTACGTGTACGTTAACCGTGTCACCAGCAGCGAATTCTGGATGCTCTCCTCTACGTGCTGCGTTTTCTTGCTCTACGAATTTAATTAATTCACTCATCTGAACTATGTATTTTGGATGATTATCAGCGCTTAGCGGCCCACTTGTGCATAAGATCGTCTGATTCGGGTTGCAAAGATAGGAAAAATATTTCTTTCCAAAAACAATTGCCTACTTTTTACCTTTAATTGACTGAACAAAATCAACTATTTCAGCCCGAAGGTCAGTCGCTTGCCCAATTAACTTCACGAAAGCGCTACCAATGATGGCTCCAGACGCGTTTTTAGATGCTTTCATAAAACTCGAATGATCAGAAATACCAAAACCAATTAAGCGAGGATTCTGTAAATTCATTGACGCAATACGTTCGAAATAAGTCTCTTGATCGGATGAAATACCTGTTTTCGCTCCCGTTGTACTCGCGGAAGAAACCATGTAGATGAATCCATTGGAAACGGAATCGATGTGACGAATACGCTCATCGGTCGTTTGAGGAGTGATTAAAAAGATATTAAATAGGCCATGCGCTTCAAAAATTGCCTTGTATTCACGCTCGTATTCTGCCATCGGCAAATCCGGAAGAATTAATCCATCGATGCCTATCGCGGCACATTTGGCACAAAATGCCTCCACCCCGTATTGTAAAACCGGATTGATATAGCCCATTAAAAGCACTGGAACGGTGATTGTTTGTCGTAAATCTTTTAATTGCGTAAACAAATGCGCTACAGTCATCCCTTGATCTAGCGACGCTTGATTTGATTGCTGAATGGTTTCCCCATCTGCAACTGGATCAGAATAGGGCATTCCAATTTCGATGATATCTACTCCACCTTCTTGCAGAGCGGTTAAAACCGTCATCGTATCTTCGAAATGTGGATATCCCGCCGTGGTATAGACATTCAAAATAGGCTCTTTAGCCTTGGAGAATAGGGCAGAAATTCGGTTCATCTTAGTCATTCAATTTTAAACGGTTTTGGTAAGTGGCTAAATCCTTATCTCCTCTACCTGAAAGGTTTACCACTACGATTTCATTCGGTTTTGCTTGTAATTTTTCGAATACGGCCAAAGCATGCGCCGTCTCCAAAGCCGGAATAATACCTTCCAGCTGAGAGCATTCTACTGCTGCGACTAAAGCCTCCTCGTCCGTTATACCATAAAATTTTCCACGACCCGATTCGAATAAATGCGCATGCATAGGCCCAATTCCTGGGTAATCTAAACCTGCCGAAATCGAATAGGGTTCGATCACCTGGCCATCTTCTGTCTGCATTAACAAACTCTTACTTCCATGTAATACGCCCGATTTACCTAAGAAAGTCGTGGCGGCAGAATGTCCTGAATTCACTCCTTTACCTGCTGCCTCCGCGGCAATTAATGCCGTGCGGGGTTCGTCTAGAAAATGATAAAAAGCACCTGCTGCATTCGAACCACCACCTACGCAAGCAATCACGTAATCGGGGTAATCTCTGCCTTCTTTTTCTTGTAATTGTGTACGTATTTCGGCTGAAATGATGGATTGAAAACGTGCCACCATGTCTGGATAAGGGTGTGGCCCCACCACAGAACCGATGATATAATGCGTATCAACCGGATGATTAATCCAATGTCTCATCGCCTCATTTGTCGCATCCTTTAAGGTTTGTGAACCCGATTTTGCGGCCACCACTTGAGCGCCTAACATCCGCATACGCGCCACGTTCGGGGCTTGTCTTTCGATGTCGATAGCACCCATGTACACAATACATTCCATGCCCATTAAGGCACAAACCGTAGCTGTCGCCACGCCGTGTTGACCGGCACCCGTTTCTGCAACGATTTTATTTTTCCCCAAGCGCTTGGCTACCAGGATTTGGCCTACCGTATTATTCACTTTATGCGCCCCTGTGTGACACAAATCTTCGCGTTTTAAATAAATTTTCGTGTTGTATTTAGCAGACAAACGCTCCGCCTTAAATAATGGCGTAGGTCGACCCACAAAATCTTTTAACAAGGCGTCGTACTCTGCCTGAAACACAGGATCGGCTATGATATCTAAATAACGGGAACGTAATTCTTCCACATTTGGGTACAACATTTCGGGGATAAAGGCTCCACCAAAATTTCCGTAATACCCCTGCTCATCTACTTGAAATGACATATCTATTGTTGTTTTACTAGTTCTTTTACCTTCTCGACATCCTTTAATCCAGGACTCACTTCGAGTTTACTATTAAAGTCCAAAGCGTATAAGCCCGGAAAATCCTTCACCTTCTGCACATCTTCTGTTTGCAATCCTCCCGCTAAAAAATAGGGGATATCCAGGGTATAATGAGCTAAAAGTGACCAATCAAAATGCGCTCCTGTTCCACCTACTTGCGTTCCTTTTTTTGTATCAAACAAATAGAAATCCGGTGTGTCCTTCAGATCTAAATCGGCTGCAGAACCCACACTAATCGCCTTGATTACGTGTAATCCGGCAGTGTGCAAGGCGTCTATTTCTTTTTGACCTTCTTCACCATGCAATTGCACGTAAGAAAATCCAGCTTTTTTCGAAAGAGTAATAATAGTTTCTGTGGATTCATTCACAAACACCCCTACCGCCTTCGTTTTTTCAGGCAATGTAGGAATCACAAAATCTGCGCCTACATAACGTGGCGATTTAGATGCCCAAATAAACCCCATAAAGTCCGGCCCTAAAGCCGCTACTTCTTGGATATTGTTGAGTTCCCGCATGCCACATACTTTCCAGCGCATCATTCCTATCGTATAAATTCGCTTAAGGCTTTCCCCGGATTATCAGTCTTCATGAAGCTTTCGCCTATCAAAAATCCGCGGTAACCATAGGTTTTCAATTCAGTAATAATCTCAGGTCCAGAAATGCAACTCTCGGAAACTTTGACGAATTGCGCTGGTATTTTATCTGCCAAAACCTTCGAAGCCTCCACATTTTGCTCGGAGAAATTCTTCAGGTTTCGGTTATTCACACCCACTACAGAAATATAATTTCCTAGGGAACGATCCAATTCTTCTTGATCGTGCACCTCGAGTAGAGTTTCCATACCTAATGAACGCGCTAGCGTTCCTAATGTTTTGATTTCTGACGGACTTAAAGCTGCTGCAATTAATAAAATGACATCAGCTCCCATCGACTTCGCTTCGATGATTTGGTATTCATCAATCATGAAATCCTTGCGCAAAATGGGCGTATTTGGATTCGTACGACGAGCTAATTCAAAATCAGCATAGGTTCCGCCAAAATAGGATTCATCCGTCAACACCGATAAACAAACCGCTCCTGCCTCCACATATCCTCGTGTAACGACATCCACCCCTAAACGATCATTGATGATTCCTTTAGAAGGGGATTTGCGCTTAAATTCAGCAATGACTCCCGTGGAAGCTGGCTGAACTAAAGACATAGACAAAGAATGACAAGCACGCGCAAAAAATCCTTGTTTTTCAAGCTGCGCAGTCGTGATGCGTGCTTTACAAGCGGCCACTTCCTGTCTTTTGGTGGATATGATTTGGTCTAATATGCTCATCTTAATCCATTATAAATTTCTTGAAGGCCTGGAAAGCACGACCACTTTCTAAGGATTCCTTCGCTAAGGCATAACCTTCCACTAAGCTCCCCGCCTTGCCTGCGACATACAATCCAGCCCCCGCATTCGCTAAAACCGCTTGCGTTTGAGCAGGGGTGCCTTCGCGCTGTAAAATCTTGTATAACATATTCGCTGATGCCTCTGCAGTAGAACCTCCGAACAACTCAGATTGTGCCACGACTTCGCAGCCAATATCTCCTGGATTGTAGATAGATGCCCCAACTGGGGTTGTTAAACGAAAGGCCGAGGTTAAGGAAATTTCGTCATAACCGTCTTCGGCATACACGATTCCATATTGTTTGCCAGAGCCCGCGAAAAATCCTTCAAATAATTGAAAGGCTTCAAGTGAATAGACACCAGAAATTTGCTTCGTTACTTTGGCCGGATTTAACAAAGGCCCTAGTAAATTAAAGAAGGTCTTCATCCCTAATTCCTTGCGTATAGGCCCCACGAAGCGCATGGCTGGATGAAAAAGTGGTGCGTGCAAGAAGCACATGCCCGACGTTTCCATCTTGCGTTTCAAAATCTTAGGATCATTATTGAATTTCAATCCCAAAAACTCCAAAACCGTCGACGACCCTACCGAAGAGGAAACGCCGTGATTACCGTGTTTGGCGATTTTTTGGCCTGCACCTACAATAATGAAGGACGAGGTTGTTGAAATGTTAAACGTATCTTTTCCATCGCCACCGGTACCACACACATCCATGGCGTCGAACTCCGATAAATCTACCGTAACCGCTAAATCTAACATCGCCGAAACGAATCCTTTCAGCTCATCTACTTGAATCGGATTGAACCAATAGGACGAAAGAAAAGCGGCGATTTGGCTGGGATTAATCTCCCCTTGCCCTATGCGCAACATAATTTCTCTTGCCTCATTCTCTGATAATGATTCCCCCGCAACGCGTCTATTTAAACTATCTTTCATTCTTATTTCATCCAATTTTTGATCATTTGCAATCCATGTTGCGTTAAAAACGCCTCCGGGTGGAATTGCACCCCGCGCACATCGTATTTCGAATGCGCCTCCGCTAAAACAAAGCCTTTATCATCTTCGGCCGTAATCTTTAAATCGCTCGGCATGCTCGAAGGAACCACCGTCCATGAATGGTAACGGCATACTTCGAAGCGCGATGGTATATCCAAAAACAAGCGTTCGCTCGGATCTGTCACCACACATTCGGTGGTTACCCCGTGCAAAACCTCGCCCATATTATTTAATTGAGAGCCAAAAGCCTCCGCAATCGCTTGATGCCCCAGGCAAACGCCTAGAATTTTTTTGGTCGACTTATATTCTTTCAATAAATCCATCATAATCCCCGCTTCCGACGGAATCCCTGGACCCGGCGACAACAAGATTTGATCGTATTTACCCACTTCCTCAAGGGAAATTTTATCATTGCGAAACACGTCCACCTCTGCGCCTAATTCCTTCAACAGGTAGACCAGATTGTAAACAAAGGAATCGTAATTATCTATTACCAATACTTTCATGTCCTTAAGCTAAGTTTTCTGCTACCTCTAATGCTCTGCGCAAGGCGGCTAATTTATTGTGAATTTCCTGCATCTCACTTTCCACCACGGACTT
>CAIVPV010000102.1 GCA_903907915.1 uncultured Cytophagaceae bacterium | reverse complement strand
GGACGAAAGGATGGTCTGTAATTTCTCCTGAATTTGTGGAACAGTCACGCCATTTTTCTTGAGTAAAAAGGCGGATGTTTGGGTGTCGTCCTGCAAGATCGCTTGCAAAAGATGCCCCGTTTCGATGGCTTGCTGGCCATTCAGGCTCGCGATTTCCATCGCGTTTTGAATGACAATTCCAGCTTGTGATGTGTAATTATTGGGGTTCATATCGGCTAGGTTTTCCTCCTAACAAGCAAATGAATACCCAATCGAAAAAATCGGAAAAAATGACATTAAATTCTAAGCGAATCTACAGAAAAACACGCCAAAATGGCGCATATTAGGCGAATTTGGCTTTAATAGCGTCTTCGAAATTCTTCAAGGCAATTTGCAAATCAACGATCTCATTCGCGAAATGTTCAAAATCACATATTTTCGCCTTTATTTCTATCTTCTCACAAAGGGAGTGTACCTGAGAAGCGCCTAAAGTACCCGAATTACCTTTTAGGGTATGAAGTTCGGATTGAACACCTTTACAATTCGACTCAGAATGAAAAAGAATAGCGGCGGCTACTTGTTCTTTGGCCTCTTCAATAAACTCTTCCAGCATACTTTTCACGAAAGCTGGATCGCCGCCCACCGCATCAGAAAGCGAGGCAAGAACCTCCTCGTCCACGACAAAACCAGTTAGCTCTAAAGCGTCTTCCACAGAAGCATGTCCATCAGATACCCAGCGCGACACCGTTTGAATCAGCTGTTGTGCACGGATCGGTTTGGCTAAATAATCATCCATTCCCGCAGAAAGGAATCGCTCCCGGTCTTCCTTCATCGCATAAGCCGTCATCGCCACAATGGGAGGAAGGGAGGATAAACTCAGGGCTTTTAAGCGGCGAGTCGTTTCCATTCCATCCATCTCAGGCATTTGGATATCCATTAATACTAAATCGAAATGAATGTCATTTTGCAGCACAGAAATCGCGTCCTGGCCACTAGACACCATGATCACCTCACAACCGGCCTTCAGTAGAATCTGACCTGCCACCTTGCGATTCGTGGCATTATCATCCACTAATAATACACGGGCGTGTACCGAATGCAGACTACCCGAAATCGAAAGATTATCCGCTTTCTTCGTTTTAGTAGCTAAAGCAGAATCCCCTGCAGCAAGTTTGATGGTAAACCAAAACGTACTTCCCTTACCCTCTTCTGACTCTACTCCGATCTCTCCGTCCATCATCTTACAGAACTCACGGGAAATGGCTAGTCCTAAACCAGTTCCACCATAATTTTTCGAAGTAGAATTATCTACTTGCTGGAAAGCATTAAAGAGTTTTTCTAAATTGACTGCGCTAATTCCGATTCCATTATCGCTCACACGCACTTCTAATTCTGTACTATCTTCCTTTAGCGATTTAACTTTCACCGCAATTTTCACGGATCCGTTTTCGGTAAATTTCAAGGCATTCGAAGTTAAATTCGAGAGAATCTGCAATAAACGTGTTTCATCCACCTTGACATAAGCTGGAACTTTGTCGTCTAACTTGTACGAGACTTTATTCCCTTTCTGATGCGCTAATGGCGTAAACAAAGCCATCAATCGATCAAACACATCTTCTAACAGAATATCTGTCGGATGCAGCACCATCTTGCCTGCCTCGATTTTGGCGAGATCCAAAATATCATTCAAAATATGTAAAAGCGTTTCAGACGACTTGCGAATCGTTTGCAAGTAATCGCGCTGATCCTCATCTAATGGAGTGTCACACAAGAGATCCACCATCCCGATTACTCCATTCATCGGAGTACGAATTTCGTGGGACATATTCGCTAAAAACTGTTCCTTCACCTGCAGCGAGTGCTCCGCCTGTTCGCGCGCCTCGACGAGTTCAATTTGGTACTTCTTCAAATCCGTAATGTCGCGCGCAATACCCGAAACCTCGGAAATTATCCCTTGATCTAAAATCGGGTTTAAATAGACCTCTAACCAACGATCGGAGTCGTCTTTCTTGTGAATACGTAATTCAAAATGCTGCTTAGCCCCCTTAAAAGCTAATTTATAATGATCCTCTAACACTTTTCGCTCCTCTGGAGACATAAGCTTGAAGCCCATCGTTTCCGAGCTAATATTTAATTGAGGTTTCATCCCCAGCTCTTGCTCTAATAAATCAGAGTAATCGTGGTTAAAACTCATTAACATTAAACGCTTATTCACGGACCACATTAAGTGAGAGGAACTATCGAAAATAGCATTTAAGCGAGCTGTTTCTCTTCCCAAAGCCTCTTCCGCCTGCTTCCTCGATATCGCAATCGCCACTTGTCCCGATATAAAGTCTAATAATTCTAAATCTCGGTTCTCGTATTTATTCGCACGCTCATACGATTTAACCCCAATGATTCCAGTCACTCGGTCCCCGATGCGCAGGGGAACACAAAGCATAACTTTGGGAACCACCCCATAGAGGTAAATCTTCTTCTCTGCAGCGAGCTGGTGAATATCGTCATCGTGCAAAATCAGCGGCTTATTTGCCATCAAAGCATATTCCGTCAAGCCATTCCCTAAACGGCGCTTGGTAAAATGAACCCGGGAATTAAAGTATTCATCGATGTAGTAAGGGAAATAAATAAAACTTTTCCCGGGATCGTATTGCGCAATAAAGAAGTTCTTCACGTCAATCACCTCGCCTAATTGCTTGTGAATGTTCACAAACAAATCATCCAGATTCGAGGAATTGATGGCTACCTGGGAAATAGAGGAGAATAATTTATTCGCACGCTCCGCCCGGACTTTCGCCGTAGAGTTATGAAGAATACAACGATAAGCGGTTGGCACACCCCGTTCGAAACGGCAAGTCACTGAACCTGACACATACAGCCGACGTCCGTCTTTGCGCTTGAATACAGCGGTAAATTCCGGAATATCTTCCCCTTTCGCTAGCGTATCAAATTGTGCCTGGGTTTGGTGAGCGAACTCAGGATGCAGCACATCCTGTATTTTTAAATCTTTGGCTTCCTCCTCCGAGTATCCCATGGTTTCTAACCAAGCACGGTTCACGAATAGGAATCGGCCCGTCACCCCCGTAATTTGGATGAGGTCAGTGGTATTGTTAATTAAGTCTTGTAATTGGGCATTCGAGCGGGTCAGGGCTTCAGAAACTTTCTTCTTCTCGCTGACGTCCTCCCCTATGATGGTGAGGAAATTATCGCTCACCACGGTAGAAGCGACTTCCACCCATTTGATAGCACCTGATTTCGTTTTGTAATTCCGTTCGCGTTCTTCGAATAGACCACCGGTCTGGATCGCTTTATCAAAAGAGGTTCTTCGTATTTCACTTTCGCCGTCTGGAACAAGGGTGCTAAAGAAGTCCATTCCATTTAATTCCCCCGGCTTGTACCCTAGCAATTGATGCGTGTAGGCGTTCGCATGCGAGATGGTACCATCGAGCGCCATAACGATGCCAAAAAGCTTCAGGGAATCCAATGTTTTAATCAGGGCCTGCTTGTCCTCCATGCCTTTAAACGAAAATTTTGCTTAAATGTACAAAAAAGGGCTTAATTTTACTCCTTAAACCCCAGAGACCCGGTGCAAGTAAGAGCAAAAAAGAGTTTAGGACAACATTTTTTAAATGATTTAGACGCGGCAAAGCGCATCGTTGATGGATTGCAACCTGATGGAGCCTATACGAAAGTATTGGAGATTGGGCCGGGGATGGGTGTGTTGACGCAATTTTTGGTCAAAAAAACCGAATACGAAACTTCCCTCATCGAAATCGATAAAGAGTCTGTGGACTACCTGCGTAAGAACTATTTAGAATTTACGGGGCCGCGCTTAATCGATGGTGATTTCTTGCGTTATCCGTTGGAAAATATTTTTGGCGAAGAGAAATTCGCCATTGTGGGCAACTTCCCCTATTTCATCTCGACGCAAATTTTCTTCCGTATTTTGGAATACAAAGATCAATGCATCGAAGTGGTAGGCATGCTCCAGAAAGAAGTAGCCGTACGCCTGGCGGCAAAGCCCGGCAATAAAGATTACGGCATTTTAAGCGTGCTATTACAGGCCTTCTATGATATCGAGTACTTGTTCAGCCTAGGACCGGAGGTATTCACTCCTCCTCCTAAAGTCAACTCCGGCGTCATTCGCCTGGTTCGAAATTGGGACAAAAAACTGGAATGCGATCCGGCAAAATTCAAGTCTTTAGTGAAAATGGCCTTTAACCAACGTCGCAAGACTTTGCGTAATGCCCTCAGAGCCTTGCAATTACCGGAACACCCTTTGCTGAGTAAACGTGCCGAACAACTTGGCGTGGCGGAGTTCACCGAATTAACTATTTTATGGAAAGATAATGGCTACCTAGGCGCTTAATCGATCTATTTTTACTAATTTGCGTTGTTTCATCTAAAATCCCTAACACCATGGAAGAAGTTAACCCAAATCACCTTCCGTTTGAACTAACCAAAGAGTTCATTGAGGACATTCGCTTATTGATCGAAAATCAAGCGAATGAGGAGATTTTATTGAAACTAGATGAACTTTTCCCAGCGGACATCACACACATCTTAATCGAGTTAACGACGGAAGAAGCAAAGTATATTGTGTTATTAATAGACACAAGAATCGCTGCAGAAATCATCTCTACGCTCGATAGCGATGACCGAAAGAAATTCTTAAAGAACTTTACTTCTAAGGAGGTAGCGCAATACATCAACGTAATTGACTCCGATGATGCGGTGGATATCCTAAACGAGCAACCGGTCAAAGTACGTGAGGAAGTGATCGCACTCTTGAAAGACCGCGAACAGGCCCGTTTCATTATCGATTTAATGCATTACGACGAAGACTGTGCAGGCGGTCTAATGCAGAAAGAGTTAATCAAGATTAACATCTCCCAAACCGTGACCGAATGTGTCGAGGAAATCCGTAAACAAGCGGAGGACGTAGAGAAAGTGTATTCGGTATACGTGATCGACGATGATGGGAAGTTATTAGGCACGGTTTCTTTAAAGAAAATCATTTTAGCGAAGCGTGGTTCTAAGATCGCGGACGTGTACGAGGATGATGAAATTGTTTCGGTACAGACCTATGCCTCCGGCGAGGAAGTAGCCGATTTAATGCAGAAATACGATTTAGAAGCCATTCCGGTTATCAATATTCAGGGGCGATTATTAGGTCGCATCACCATCGATGACGTGGTCGATTTCATTACGGAATCCGCACAGGAAGATATTCAGGTCATGGCCGGTATCTCGGAGGACGTGGAGGAAGATGACTCCGTATGGTTATTAGTACGTTCTCGTTTGCCTTGGTTGATTGGTGGTATGGTGGGTAGTTTTTTAGCCGCTAAAATCATTGATCGTTTCGACGATACCATCTCCCTTTTACCAGCCATTTCTGCCTTTATCCCCTTGATCGGTTCGACCGGTGGAAATGTAGGTATTCAATCTTCTTCGCTAATTGTACAGTCTTTAGCAGACAAAAGTGGTTTGGATACTACCTTAGGAAAACGTCTTCAAAAAGTCATTCTAGTCGCTTTAATTAATGCCTTGATTGCGGGGATATTCGCTTTTGGTTGTTCTATTTTAGTGGTTTCAGGCGAGTTAATGCTAGCGTTCACTGTTTCTCTTTCTTTGTTCGCGGTGGTAATGCTGGCTAGTTTAATGGGTACCATTACTCCCTTAGTATTGAATCAATTAAAGATCAATCCAGCGGTGGCCAGTGGCCCGTTTATCACGACGACAAACGACATCCTTGGTTACGGGGTCTATTTCTTGATCGTTTACCTACTCTTGTAAATATGATTGCCGTTATTCAACGCGTAAGTCAAGCAACTTTGCACATTGAGGATGCATTACAGGCCTCTATTCATCAGGGCTTTGTTGTTTTACTAGGCATCCACGTGGATGACACGCCGGAAGATGTGGCTTATTTAGCGGGAAAGGTGGCTGGTCTGCGCATTTTCTCTGATGAGGAAGGCAAAATGAATCTCGATTTAAAGGCCGTTTCCGGTGAGCTTTTGTTGGTGAGCCAGTTTACGCTCTATGCGGCTACTCGAAAAGGCAATCGCCCTAGTTTTCTTGAATCCGCTAGACCAGAGCAAGCGATTCCGCTTTATGAACTGATGATTACTTCTTTATCAGAGAGATTAGGCAAAGAAATCCAGACCGGCGTCTTCGGCGCAGATATGCAAATCAATTTAACAAACGACGGACCTGTTACCCTTATCATCGACTCTAAAAATCCCTAATTATGACGATTTCAAACGCACAACAACAAGTAGATGAGTGGATTAAAACGGTAGGCGTTCGCTATTTCAGCGAGTTAACGAATATGGCGATGCTAACTGAAGAAGTGGGAGAAGTGGCGCGGATCATCGCAAGACGCTACGGAGAACAGTCCGAAAAGGAGTCGGATAAAAACAAAGACCTAGGGGACGAAATGGCCGATGTTCTATTTGTTTTGATTTGTTTAGCGAATCAAACGGGTATAAACCTAGAGGAAGCGCTGAAGCAGAACCTGCTAAAAAAGACGGAACGCGATGCGGAACGCCACAAGAATAACCCTAAATTAGCTTAGCGAACAGGAATTTGGCTTGATTCGATCTTCTTAGCGATCCCCTTCCCCTCTTCTTTCGTGGGGATATAAGGTTTTAAAATCGTGATTTGCTCCAGGGCTGGATTCATTTGTTGAATAAGTGCATGACGCACATCAAATTCTGCCTCCCCGGAAACTTTATTAAATTCTTCGATGGAAATGTTTTGGCGTTTATTCCGAAACGAAACCAGGTGAGTCAGCGAACTATCTCCCGCTAGTTTACCACCTTCCCAAGAAACTACCGAACCTCCATGTGCCCAGTCAAAACCCGAAATCGTAAAATTCTTTGTGTTGATTTTCTCCACTTCCTGTAAGCTTAAGCCTAAGTACAGCCCTGAAGATGTCTTCCATTCTGAGCTCTCTCCCTGAATACTTACATCTGAAATCTTTCCCTCATGAAAGAATACATTCGCCTGTTTCGCCGTTCCTGGGAAAATAATGGCCCCTCTTAAGGTATCATCGCCTGTGACAATGGACGTATCTAAAATGACAGACTTTGCTCCGTATTTAACAATTAATCCGTTTGCATCCCCGCAGGCTAACACTTCATTTAAGTTTTCAGTGGGTAAACTCACTTCGGAATTAGAACTACAGGCCCCTAGCATAGTAAAGGACAAAAGAAGAAGGATTTTTTTCATGGTTACAGAATTATACTTAAAATTACCTAAGCTAAAAGGACAGAAGCAAGTTAGAAATATTCCAAATTAGCTTTGCAAAATAATTGCAAGCTTCGAGCGTTTATTGATTTATGAGTATATTTGTTTTTGACGTTTAAAAAATTCGCATCACATGCTACGAATAAGTTCAATTATCCTACTAATTACCTTGGCTTTCAGTTCAGCAACTCACGGTCAATTTTGGAAAATAGGTAAAAAAGGAGGAACAGGTTTCAAAAAATCGACATTTAACCCACATACATCCATCGGCTTCGGAGCTGGTAGTTCACATTATTATAGTTTAAATGATGAATTACCGATGTTTAATCGATTAGTCAATGACCAAAGTCGATTTAATGTAGGGGCGCATTTAACGCGACACGTCAGCAAAAATTTTAGCATAAAGGGTAATTTGAATTATATCCGTCTAGCGGGAAATGATTATACCTTTGATAATACGGCGCTAATCCCTAAAACACCTGATTTACGATTCAGATTCAGAAATGATATCGTCGAATTTGGTATTTCTGGACTCCTAGAATTAAATGGTAACCAACAAAATTACATGAAGCGTAACCGCTTCTCTCCTTATTTATCTGCGGGCCTGGCCTTGGTTTCAAGTAATACAGAACTTTATCAATTAGATTCTTTAGGAGGAGCAGGAATACCAGACGCATCCTGGAGAAGCTATTCAGACATCATTGCGAGTGATTACCCCACTAATCCGATTCGCAATTTCAATGAAACGATTCCATCCATTGGTTTTTCAATACCCGTAGGCGTTGGATTTCGGTATCGTTTAAATGACTTTATGGATTTTGGATTTGAAGCAAGCCTAAGAACGCAACTAGGGAATCTATTTGCAGCGCCTAAAAATCAACCTCCTAAGACCGAATTAACCACCCGATTACTCATTCCGTCAGAATATGCGACGAACTTAGTAGATCATTATTTTGTTACTCAATTTCAGTTAATCTTCCATTTAGATCGAAGTATTGATTGTCCACCTATCAGAAGGTAAAATAAACACACATACTTTGACATTTGAAGAACTCGGGCTCAGCCCAAAACTATTAGACGGTATCAGTTCAATGGGATACAAAACCGCTACACCGGTGCAATCCCAAGTTATACAACCTATTTTAGCGGGCCGCGACATTTTAGCCTCAGCCCAAACCGGAACCGGCAAAACCGCCGCTTTTTTGCTTCCCATCATCCACAAATTAATAACCGAACCTCATCCAGAGGATCATATTAATGCCCTTATCATTGTTCCTACCCGTGAACTTGCAATCCAAATCGCTGGAAATATGGAAGGTTTAGGCTATTTCGCAAACGTTAGCTCGATCGCTATTTATGGTGGTGGAGATGGCAATTCCTTTACGACAGAGAAAACGGCTTTGACCAGTGGTGTGGATATCGTTGTATGTACTCCAGGTCGCATGATTGCCCATTTAAATATGGGTTACGTAAACCTAAAACATTGCAGTTATTTAGTACTCGACGAGGCGGACAGAATGCTCGATATGGGATTCTCGGATGATTTGATGAAGATCATTTCCTTCTTGCCAGAAAAGAGACAGAATTTGTTGTTCTCGGCGACTTTTGCCCCTAGGATGAAGACTTTGGCCCAAAAACTATTAGATAATCCGGTCGAAATCAATATCGCCGTTTCGAAACCACCTGAGCAAATTGTTCAAGAGGCTTTTGTGGTGTATGAAAAGCAGAAGAGTCCACTGGTAAAGCATTTATTAAAACTTCAGGATTATACTCGCGTGATTGTTTTCTGTTCTAAAAAGCAGAATGTCAAATCCCTTACTTCGGATTTAAAGCGTGCTAGATTCTCTGTAGAGGAGATTCACTCTGATTTAGAACAAGAGGTGCGGGAACAAGTGATGCAAGACTTTAGAAATAAGAAGACGAAGATTTTAGTGGCGACGGATATTTTGAGCCGTGGTATTGACATCGACGAAATTGAATTAGTTATTAATTACGATGTGCCAAATGACGGAGAGGATTATATTCACCGCATCGGTCGTACGGCACGTGCCCAAACCAAGGGAACGGCTTATACGTTTATCACCGAGTCTGAGCAACGGAAATTTAAGACCATTGAAGACTTATTAGAGAAAGAAGTGACGAAGGCGGCTGTTCCTGAAGAGTTTGGGGAGACGCCGGAATATAATCCAGCGGCACAGAAAAGTTCTTTTGGAGGATATAAGGGTAAATCAGGAGGCGGAAAGTCGAGTGGCGGATTTAAATCAGGCGGCGGAAAGTCCGGCGGCGGAAATTTTTGGAAAAAGAAATCATGAGATTAATTGCCTTATTGTTAGTTTTTAGCTTTTCTGGTTGGGCACAAGATACGACACAGCATATCATCGCTGGTCGTTCTAATTCGAAAATTCAACAGGAGAAACCCTACGTTATTCTAATTTCAGCGGATGGATTTCGCTCTGATTTTTCGCATAAATACGAGGCTAAACACCTGCAATCAAAAGAATCGACAGGTGTGAAGGCAAGCTATATGCAGCCGTCCTACCCTTCTTTAACCTTCCCCAATCACTACAGCATCGCTACAGGTTTATACCCTGCGCACCACGGCTTAGTAGATAATACCTATTTAGATGTCGCTTCAGGACAAGAATACCGCCAGGCTAACAAAAAAATGGTGGGTGAAGGAAAATGGTATGGTGGAACTCCACTGTGGGTATTAGCCGAAAAACAGCAGATGGTTTCGGCTAGTTTTTACTGGGTAGCTTCGGATGCAAACATTCAAGACACCTATCCGTCTTATTACTATGTTTATAATGAGTTGATCGATATCAAAACCCGTATCGCTCAGGTTAAGCATTGGCTTTCCCTACCGGCAGAGAAGCGACCTCATTTAATTACTTTTTATTTTCCGGAAGTGGATCACGATGCGCATGAATTTGGGCCAGAAGATCCTCGGGTAAAAAGTTCGGTGCAGTTTGTGGATCAGGCCATCGCGGATTTAGAAGCAGCTGTAGCTCCATTAGGGCTTCCGATCAACTTTATATTTGTTTCAGATCACGGAATGAAAGAGGTAGATAATGTGAATACCATCGGCAAACCTGCTCCATTGAATACCACAGCTTTTCAAGTGCCTTATGGAGATGCCTTGTTGCACGTTTATGCGAAGGATCCTTCGAAAATCGACTCGACTTATCAGGAATTAAAAAAGGACACGCGTTTTACGACCTATAAGATGGATGAAACTCCGGCACATTGGCATTATCGCAAATCAGATGATAAATTTAACCGTTTAGGGGATCTATTATTAGTGCCAAAACTCCCACAAGTATTTAACCTGTCTACCCGAAAAACCTCGAAAGGTAAGCATGGTTTTGACACCGCTCTACCCGAAATGCGCGCTAGCTTTCAGGCTTGGGGACCTGCCATTAAACCAGGACTACAACTGGACGGATTTGAGAATGTAAACGTCTACCCTTTCGTGGCTAAAATCCTGGGATTATCTTACGATCCTAAATCTATCGATGGGAAT
>CAIVPV010000101.1 GCA_903907915.1 uncultured Cytophagaceae bacterium | reverse complement strand
GGTAAGGCCAAAAGCCAAACCTTGTCCGGCGGCGAGGAGATGACCGCAGCTTCTTTAGTCTATAAAGCAAAATAAATGAGAGATCTAGCGACGTGGTCGAGGTGGCTGCACATCTATTTGTCGATGTTCAGTTTCATTATTGTATTGTTCTTTTCTGTGACAGGTTTGACCCTAAACCACGTGGATTGGTTTCCAGAAAGTACGGTTGTTTCAGAATTGAAGGGTTCTTTGAATTCTTCCTGGGTTTCGGTAGCTGACACCGCTAAAATCCCTAAACTCGAAATCGTCGAACAACTGCGCGCGAACCACAGCATTAAGGGACAATTGAACGATTTCAGAATCGACGAAGAAGAAATTTCGATCTCCTTTCAAGGCCCTGGTTATACGGCAGATTTCTTCGTGAATCGCGCTGACGGGAAATACGAATTAACAGAAACGAAGATGGGTCTGGTGGCTGTTTTGAATGATTTACATAAGGGGCGCGATACCGGGAAATCGTGGTCATGGGTCATTGACTTTTCTGCTATCTTTATGATTATAATCTCGTTAACGGGGTTAATTTTGTTATTATTTTTAAAGAAAAGAAGGACGAACGGGATGCTTTGGTTAGCAATCGGCGGGGTTGTGGCCTGGATATTTTATTATTTTGTATGATGTTCAAAATTCAAAGTTCAAAGACCAAAGATCAAAGTTCAAAGTGGGGGCGTTCATTCACCATTCACCATTTACCATTCACCATTTTTCTTTTTTTGTTCGGTTGCAAAACCGTGGAGCCACTGGATGACGCGACGACGAATCTGAATCTTTGGAACGAAAAGAAGATTGTTAACTATTCTTTTTCCTTTAAGCGTGTTTGCTTCTGTCCACTGGAATATGTGGGACCACATCAAGTAGTGGTACAAAATGGGAAAGTGGTTACCGTGAATGGGGCGGCTTATAATTCATCACAACGTTATGGAGTGATTCCCACTATTCCTGAATTGCTTCTAACGATAAAATCGCATATTGATAAAAATCCGGTGAAGAAAACACTGAATTTTAATTCCACTTACGGCTATCCTACCAGCGTATTTTTCGACTTTTCAGAACTCATGGCAGACGATGAGCTCGGTTATGAGGTGACTAATTTCAAGGTCAATTAGGGACAAATCGAGATGGGTAAGTTCTTCTTAGGTGTGGGGCTATAGGCTTTGCATGTAATGCATTCAGCAGTCAACTGGGCGGGATCTAATTTGAAAAAGAATTCGTCCCCTTCATTTAAGCTAACGGGTAAAGCGCAGGGATTCGATAGTGCAAACGCATTTTTATAGATTTTTCCCGTGCCCGGGTTCTTCCATTGAGCTTCTACTTTCGCGGTGTCGATTCTGCCTTCCACTAATTCGATCACGTAATTATTGCAAATGCCTTTCAGTGACAAGCGCCCTCTGTAGCAGTTTTCTGGCAAGACCTCTTGGGATTTACAAGCGCTAAATAACAGACAGCAAAAAAGTAGACATTTCATTGTGCAAAAGTAATCATCGCCTTAATTACCTCTGCGCCAGGCTCGTTAATTTTTGTAAAAATATCAGGTATTTGATTTTTTTCGAAGCGATGACTGATGAATTGATTTGCCTTTATCTTCCCTCCTCGAAATAAACTCATTACGTATTCGAAGTCTTCCAAAGTCGCGTTTCGGCTACTCATTAATGTCGCCTCCCGCTTGTGAAATTCAGGATGCGAAAAAGCAATCGGCTGTTTTTGCAATCCGATCAAAATGTATTTCCCTCCATGTGCTATTTTAGCGAATCCTGATTCGATGGCGTTAAGATTTCCTGTGGCATCAATGACGGTGCTGAATGCTTCTGCGCGCGCTTCAGAAACCCCTAAATTATCCAGGCAGAATTGCAAACGAGCCTTATTAGGTTCCGCCACTTCGACCAATGCACCTTGAATTTTAGCCAGTAAAATGGTAAATATTCCTATAGGTCCTGCGCCCATCACTAGCACTTTTTCGCCTGGGTTTAATGCCGCACGGCGAAGTCCGTGTGCTGCGATGGAAAGTGGTTCGACTAAGGCTAATTCTTCCGCTGACAGACCCTTACCTGGTAAAATATAGCGATCTTCTACTACAATATATTCGCGCATTCCGCCATCTATATGCACCCCAAAAACCTGTAAACTTTCACAGCAATTTGGTTTGCCAGCCGCGCATGCTCCGCAAGAAGCGCAATTAAAATAGGGAATGATTGTCGCTAATTCTCCGGTCTCGAAAGTGTCAGATTCAACAATCTCTACGGCCAGTTCGTGGCCTAAAATGCGCGGATAAGAAAAGAAGGGTTGGT
>CAIVPV010000100.1 GCA_903907915.1 uncultured Cytophagaceae bacterium | reverse complement strand
TTCCAGGACCCTTTCTAACCAATTCCTTCAAAGTAAGGCGTCTATTTTCTAGTTTAGATTACTTCGATTTCTCCACCCGATTAGGTTACGAGGCTCAATCCGGTTTCATAAATACTACTGAAACGCGTAATAACTTAGAACTAAATGTCTCTGCCTCCATTAATTTTCCAACACTCTATTTACCAAAATCGATAATTGGTAAATTAGGCTCTTATTATGGTGCAAAAACTTCATTAGGAGTTGGGTTTGATTTTATTAATAGACCGGAATACCAAAGAACAAATTTGAATATATTCCAGCGCTATACATGGCAAAAAAGTGAGTTTAGTTATTTCACCTTTTCTCCTATCAATTTAAACTTATTGAATACAAATTACCCTGAAACGGCCACTTCTGATGCATTTAAAGATTATTTGCAAGAGCTTAAGTTAAAAGGGAATAATTTATATCGAAGTTTTAACCCCAGTTTTGTTAGTAGTATTTCCTTTCAATACGTTTATCGTGACCTATTACCCACGAACGAATTAAAAAATGGAAAAATATTTCAACTAGGTTTAGAATCAGGAGGATCTACATTAAACTTATTGCCTACTTATAAATTTAATTTTGTCGCTGATCTACTTAATAGTGGACAGGAGATTCAATTTTACCGCTTCCTAAGAATCAATTTTGATTACCGAAAGTATAAGATGCTGGGCCAAAATCGCAAGTCACAACTAGCCTTTAAACTACTAGGTGGTGTAGCCTATGCTTATGGAGCTGACAATGATTATCAATTGCCTTACGAAAAGAACTTTTTTATTGGAGGACCTTCTAGTGTTAGAGCTTGGAAACCAAGGCGATTGGGTCCTGGTTCCTACATTTCGTCTTCTAATCTAGTAGAACAACCAGGTAGTATCTTACTCGAATCATCGATTGAATATAGATTTAAGTTATTCCCCTTATTTGGTCAAATGAATGGAGCTTTCTTCGTTGATGCCGGAAATGTATGGAACATGAGTCAAGGTAATACAGATCTCACTACCCAGTTTCAATTAGGTGATTTTTATAATCAGATAGCCGTAGGAACAGGTTTTGGACTACGTTGGGATTTCGACTTCTTTCTTTTACGCCTAGATTTAGCCACAAAAGTAATCAATCCAGCAAATCCTGTTAATAAAAAATGGGTTTTGCCCGAGACTTCTTTCGAAGGTGGACAAAACCCTATTGAATTTAATATAGGTATTGGATATCCTTTCTAAGGATTATTTACGAGCCATTACTTTAATTGCTTTCTCCACAATCGCATTTGCATTCAAGCCATATTTCTCCATTAATTCTGCAGGTTTTCCTGATTCACCAAAGGAATCATTAACGCCTACGAATTCCATTGGAGTTGGGTTATTTAACGCCAAAAATTGCGCAACCGAATCCCCTAATCCCCCATTGTACTGATGCTCTTCTGCCGTTACAACGCAGCCAGTTTTTTTAACTGAAGCTAAAATAGCCTGAACATCTAAAGGCTTAATCGTGTGAATATTAATTACCTCTGCCTTAATTCCTTTTTCTAATAGCGCTTCTGCTGCCTGAATAGCTTCCCAAACCAAGTGACCCGTTGCTATAATAGTTACATCAGATCCTTCTACTAAATGTACCGCTTTACCTATTTCAAATTTTTGATCTTCAGGAGTAAAGACAGGAACCACTGGGCGACCAAAACGCAAATAAACAGGACCTTCATAATCAGCAATGGCAATTGTTGCAGCCTTTGTTTGGTTATAATCACAAGGATTAATAACCACCATTCCTGGTAACATCTTCATTAAACCGATATCCTCTAAAATCTGATGGGTTGCTCCATCCTCTCCTAGCGTTAAACCTGCGTGTGAACAACAGATCTTCACATTCTTTCCTGAATAAGCAACAGACTGACGGATTTGATCGTATACACGACCTGTACCGAAGTTAGCAAACGTCGTAGCAAAAGGAATAAATCCGCCCAAAGTCAAACCAGCCGATATACCAATCATATTAGCTTCAGCAATACCTGTTTGGAAAAAACGCTCCGGACTATTTTTGATAAATCCTTCTAATTTTAATGATCCAATTAAATCTGCACACAAAGCGACTACTTTAGGGTTATGCTGACTTAAATATTCCATACCTGCTCCAAAACCCGAGCGCGTATCCTTTTTTGTTTCGTAGGTAAATAATGCCATTTCTATCTGATTAATAATCGCCTAAAGTTTCTTCTAATTGCGCTAATGCGTCTTCTAATTGTTGATCATTGGGTGCTACACCATGCCATTTATGGGAATACATCATAAAATCGACACCTGCGCCCATCTCTGTTTTCATGATAATCATAATCGGTGAGCCTTTACCTAATGCAGCTTTTGCTTTAATCAACGTATTTTGAATATCCGTTGCATCATTACCGTCCATACGCATCACATTCCAGCCAAAAGCTTCGTATTTTGCTTGTAAATCACGGTTGCTCATTACCTTTTCTGTAGGACCATCAATTTGTTGACCATTTTCATCAATAAAAGCAATCAAGTTATCTACCTTATGGTGAGGCGCATACATAGCTGCTTCCCAAACTTGTCCTTCATTTTGCTCTCCATCACCCATTAGGCAATAGACAGTAGACGAATCGCCATTTAACTTTTTAGCCTGGGCTGCTCCAATTGAAACACTAAGTCCTTGCCCTAAAGATCCTGACGCAATACGAATACCTTCTAAATGCTCGTGCGGCGTAGGGTGACCTTGTAAACGCGTATTAATTTTTCTAAAAGAAGCTAATTCAGCTGTTGCAAAATAACCTCTGCGAGCAAGAACGCTATAAATAAGAGGGGAAATATGTCCATTAGATAAGAAGAACAAATCTTCGTTCTTTCCGTCCATATCAAATACGACCTTACCGGCTGCATCCGTTTTTAGATTCATTGTACTGAAAAATAGATCTACTAAAAGATCCGTACAACCTAATGATCCACCCGGGTGTCCTGATTGACAAGCATGAACCATTCTTAAAATGTCTCTGCGTACCTGAGAACTAATTTTTTGTATTTCTTGTGTTTGCATGTTCTATAATTAGTGGATTTGGGAACTATGATTCTTCGTGTCCACTTTTTCAATAATATCTGTAATGATTCCTTTCTCGTCAATAATAAAAGTGGTTCTAGCCACACCCATATATTGTTTTCCATACATGGATTTCTCTACCCAAACTCCAAAAGATTCTGCTAATTGATGTTCTGGATCAGACAATAAAGGGAATTGAAGATTATATTTGGATTTAAACTTCGTATGAGATGAGTTTGAGTCAATACTCACACCCACTACCTGATAACCCTTTGCTTGAAGTGAAGATAAATTCTCATTTAAATTACACGCTTGAGCAGTACATCCTGGTGTATTGTCTTTGGGATAAAAATACAATACAATTTTATTACTACCAGGAATCGTAAAAGCATTTCCATCGGAATCCATCATCTGAATGGAAGGGGCGGTATCACCAATTTTTAGTTTCATATTAAGAGATGGCTAATTCAAATAATTGAGATCCTTCAAGTGAACCAGTAAGTAGGTCACCAATTGCCACAGGACCCACTCCAGCAGGAGTTCCAGTGAAAATGTAATCCCCAGTTTTTAAAGTGAAATACCTAGAAACATCTTCGATTAATTCAGCTACATTCCAAATCATCAAGTCTGAATTACCATCCTGAACTAAATCCCCATTCTTGTGCAAGGCAAAATGAATTGGTTTTTCTAAAATAGACGAATCAAATGGTAGAAGTGAACTAACAAAAGCAGAGCCATTAAATGCTTTAGCCTTTTCCCAAGGTAAACCCTTTTCTTTCAACTTACTCTGTACATCTCTGGCAGTAAAATCAATACCTAGTCCATAAGAATCAATATATTTATAAGCAAATTTTGCCTCAATATTTTTACCCACTTTACCTATCCTAAAAACTAACTCCAGTTCAAAGTGAACGTCTGAGGAGAATTTAGGATAGTAAAAGTGACTATTTGCATCTAATAAAGCCGTGTCAGGCTTTAGGAATACCACAGGTTCTGTGGGTCTCTCATTCGATAATTCAGCGATATGATCAACGTAATTACGACCGATGCAAATTATTTTCATAACTTATTTCAATACTTCTGAAACTAAACGAGCTGCATCTTTCAATAAAACAGCAGAGAATACTTTCAAACCTGAACTATTAATGATAGCCGCACCTTCTTCTGCATTAGTCCCTTGTAGACGAACAATAATTGGAATTTTAATTTCTCCAATGTTTTTATAGGCTTCAACAACCCCATTCGCAACACGATCACAACGTACAATACCACCAAAGATATTGATCAAAATAGCTTTCACATTCGGATCTTGAAGAATAATACGGAATCCAGCTTCTACTGTTTTTGCATTAGCTCCACCCCCCACGTCAAGAAAGTTAGCGGGATCACCACCAGATAATTTAATAATGTCCATGGTAGCCATCGCTAAACCAGCTCCGTTTACCATGCAACCTACATTACCATCTAATTTCACGTAGTTTAAATCATTTTCAGACGCTTCCACCTCTAAAGGATCTTCCTCTTCAATATCACGTAAAACCGCTAAGTCTTTATGACGAAATAAAGAATTATCATCAATGTCAACTTTAGCATCCACTGCTAAAATCTTATCATCAGACGTCTTCAACACAGGGTTGATTTCGAACATAGATGAATCAGTCTCCACATAAGCACGATAAAGTGATTGAATAAACTTAACCATCTCTTTCAAAGCTGCTCCGCTTAAACCTAAAGCAAAGGCTACTTTACGCGCTTGGAAGTCTTGCAGACCTACGCGTGGATCAATCCATTCTTTGATAATTTTTTCTGGGCTATGCTCAGCCACTTCTTCAATATCCATTCCACCTTCCGTACTTGCCATGATTACATTGCAAGCTTTAGCGCGGTCTAATAAGATCGATAAATAATATTCTTTAGGGTCAGAATCACCTGGATAATAAACATCCTCTGAAATTAAAACCTTATTCACTTTCTTTCCTTCAGGTCCCGTTTGATGGGTAATTAATTGCATTCCCAAAATCTGAGAAACACGTTCTTTTACTTCATCTAAGCTTTTAGCTAATTTAACGCCACCCCCTTTTCCACGGCCACCCGCATGAATTTGAGCTTTAACAACAAACCATCCAGTACCAGTTGTAGCTTTTAATTGCTCAGCAGCAGAAATGGCCATGTCAACCGAGTCCACTACAATCCCTTCTTGAATGCGCACTCCGTAACCTTTTAAGATTTCTTTTGCTTGATATTCGTGAATATTCATTTAGTAAAATTTTAATTTCGTGAAATTACTATTTATTTGCGTAAATATTAAATATGAAGTCATTCATTCCCATTTTCTAAAAAAAAGACAAAAAAATGTTAGAATTAAAAAATATTTCCAAAAGTTATGGGACTCAATTAATTCTAGACAATATCTCTTTACAGGTAAAAGAGTCTGAAATGGTTAGCATTTTAGGCCCATCTGGTTCCGGAAAAAGTACACTCTTGCAAATCATTGGAATGCTGATGAAAGCAGACGCAGGATCTGTTAATTTAGATGGATTATCCTATGAGTCCCTAACGGAAAAAGATCAGGCCGTTTTTAGGAACCAAAAATTAGGATTCGTTTTTCAGTTTCATAATTTATTAGGTGAATTCACTTGTGAAGAAAACATAAAATTCCCTTTATATATAAAAGAAACTGCATCAAGCGAATCGGATGAGGCCTTGTTTGAAAAGATCATTCAAACTTTGGGTATACAGGATATTTTAAAAAAATTACCTTCTCAAATCTCAGGTGGAGAACAACAACGCGTCGCGGTAGCCCGAGCTCTCATTAATCGGCCATCCCTCTTATTGGCAGATGAACCCACCGGAAATCTAGATAATAAGAATGCGGAAACCTTATATGCTTTATTCGTGGAATTAAAGGCTGTTTGGCAGCAACGTATTATAATGGTCACACACAACGAGAAATTAACCTCCCAATCAGATCAAGTTATTTATCTAAATTCTGGACGAATCGAATAGAATTACTGCCAAAATGTCATAAATTTGCAATCTAAATTTCATTGATTGTAAAATGCTCGATTTAAAAGTTTTGACGAAGGAAGAAAAAGATGGCTTAGATGTTCCTAGAATTTCGGAAGATCAGGTGGTGGAAAATTCTTTTGGAAAAAAGGTTTACATCGAAAGCTATGGTTGCCAAATGAATTTCGCCGATTCAGAAGTGGTTACTTCAATTCTGCAAGAAAACGGGTATACGACTACATCAAACCTTAAAGAAGCACATACTATATTATTGAATACCTGTGCCATTCGCGAGAATGCAGAACATAAAATTCGCCATCGCCTGCAAGTTTTCACTCATTTAAAAGCGAAGAATCCAGCTTTAACTATAGGCATTCTTGGTTGTATGGCAGAGCGTTTGAAGACCAAGCTAATCGACGAGGAAAAAATTGTGGATCTAGTAGCTGGTCCTGATGCTTACCGTGACTTACCAGCCTTATTAGAAGAAGTTTCAGATGGCCAAAAAGCCATTAACGTCTTCCTTTCCAGGGAAGAAACCTACGGAAATATTGAACCAGTTAGATTAAACTCCAATGGAGTAACTGCCATGGTAAGTATTATGCGAGGTTGTGATAATATGTGTACATTTTGTGTTGTACCTTATACAAGGGGTCGAGAAAGATCACGCGATTTGCCTTCCATTTTAAATGAATGTGAAAAACTATATACGCAAGGATACCGGGAAGTTACTTTATTAGGTCAAAATGTGGATTCCTATAAATGGTCAAATGACTCAGGTGATCTAGTCAATTTTGCCTCTTTATTAGAAGCGGTCGCCTTAGTTAATCCACTCCTACGCGTTCGATTCTCTACTTCTCATCCGAAAGACATTACAGATGAAGTATTGTATACGATGAAAAAATACGATAATATCTGTAAGAACATACACCTTCCAGCCCAAAGCGGAAGCAACCGCATATTAGAACTTATGAATCGTTCCTATACACGTGAATGGTATTTAGAACGCATTAAAGCTATTCGCTCTATTTTAGATGACGAATGTGGTATATCACAAGATATGATTTCAGGATTTTGTTCAGAAACCGAAGAAGATCATCAAGAAACCTTATCCTTATTAGCTGAAGTAGAATATGATTTCGGTTACATGTTTGCTTATTCTGAACGTCCAGGAACGCCTGCAGAAAAGAAGTTTGCTGATGATGTTCCAGAAGAAGTGAAAATGAGACGACTTCAAGAGATTATTGATCTTCAGCGATTGCATTCGGCTAAACGCAATGAAATGTGGGTAGGAAAAAAAGTGCAAGTGTTAGTAGAAGGGGATTCGAAGAAATCTAAACTTCACCATTTTGGAAAAATAGATTCAAATAAAGTCGTTGTTTTTCCAAAAGGAAAGGAAGTTAAAGGGGATTATGTTTTTGTTAATGTAACTCATTGTACATCAGGAACTTTATTAGGTGAATTATGTTAGATAACAGTCATCTTGCTAGTATAAAAGCGCGTTTTGGGATTATAGGAAACGCTCCTGCCCTATTACGCGCCATATCTGTTGCTGAACAAGTAGCGGCCACAGATATGACCGTTTTAATAACGGGAGAAAGCGGATCAGGTAAAGAATCTTTCTCTAAAATTATTCATTCACTTTCTAAGCGAAAGCATGGTTCATTTATAGCGGTGAACTGTGGTGCCATTCCAGAGGGGACTATTGATTCTGAATTATTTGGTCATGAAAAAGGATCCTTTACTGGTGCCATCGAAGCTAGGAAAGGGTATTTTGAAGTAACAGACGGAGGAACTATTTTCTTAGATGAAATAGCTGAAATGCCCTTAGGAACACAAGCGCGCTTATTGCGAGTCCTAGAAAATGGCGAGTTTTATCGGGTTGGATCATCTAAAGTTCAGAGAACAAATGCACGAGTGGTAGCGGCCACTAACCTAAACCTTCAGCAAGCGATAGAAAAAGGTAAATTTAGAGAAGACCTCTATTATCGTTTAAGTACCGTACCAATTTATGTCCCACCTCTTCGTGAACGCGGTGATGATATTGAATTATTATTTAGAAAGTTTACCACTGATTTTTCTGAGTCACATCGTGTAAAACCGATTATGCTGACGAAAGAGGCTAAGGATTTGCTTCAAAAACAGCGCTTTCCTGGTAATATTAGACAACTAAAAAATCTGGCTGAGCAAATTTCTGTATTGGAAATAGGCGATCGAATTATCGATGAGATCCAATTGCAATACTATTTAGAGTTCAATGAACCTAAATTAGGCAATTCAGTTGTCAAAGCAGATGCTTTCACTGGGCCAGAAGGAATGAATGAGCGAGAGATCTTGTATAAGATCTTATTCGATTTAAAACGAGATGTAACAGAATTAAAGAAGATTCTTTTAAAAGTGGTGGAATCTGATCAGTCTAAAGGCTACGAAATCCTTCATGATAACAGGGCCATTTTTGAAGAAGTTCGCCATACTGCTGATTCGCCTACTTTAAATGCTGGCTTAACCTTGCCTATGCACGAACAGGAGGAAACAAAATTTGAGGAGGAACTCATTGATTCTAGCTTTGAAGAAGTTATCTTGCCAGCGAATGATGTAACCTTATCTTTAGAGAAACAGGAAAAAGAAATCATCATACGTGCATTAAAGAAGAATAAGAATAAACGTAAATACGCTGCTAAAGATCTTGGCATATCAGAACGAACGTTATATCGTAAAATCAAGCAATATGATTTGGAGGAATTGGATTAATATTTTTGTTATCGCAAGCCTTATTTTAGGCCTGTCCTCCTGCTATAGCTTTAAAGGGGCTAGTTTAGACCCTAAATTGCAGACTATTCAGGTTAGCAACATTCGGATGGAAACAGCTGGGGGGCCTGCTAATTTAACTTTGGAGATAAACGAGAAATTAAAAGAATATTTTCAACGTAATACCTCGCTAAAAATCAACAACAAGAATCCTGATTTAACCATTGAAGGAAGTATAGTAGGCTATGAATTAACTCCTCAAGCTCCTACTGGTGATGATAAAGCCGGTTTAAATCGAATCACATTGCGTATTCAATTTCGTTTAACCAATAGATTAGATGAAGACAAAAACTTTGAACAAGAATTTTCCTTCTACCAAGATTTTCCTCAAAGTCAAACTTTAACGCAAGTAGAAAAGACTTTAATTCCTAAACTAGTGGATCAAATTATTTTAGATTTGTTTAATAAAATTGCGGGAGATTGGTAAAATGAATATGTCAAAGGCACAAAAACTTTGGTTCTTATTGAACAAAATAGAACGGGCAGATCAACAAGATTTAGCAATAGATAAGTCAGCTTATCCTTTTTTCTATTTATTACATTGGAATGAGCGTTTTTCAGTCTTAAAGCAACAAAGAATAGCCTTACAGTCTGCTCAGCGAAAACACTATTTCCAATCAATATATGATATTTCAGCGGAGACATCTGAACAACTAATAGAAGTAATCCCTGCGGAGGAAATAAAAGCTATACAAGATTCGATTATTGATCAATTCATTCTCAATCAACCCACTTTATCTAAACCTAAGCGATCTAGTGACGAAGATGAACCGGTTGAGGATTTAGCAGCGGTAGAATTTACCTTGCCGGTTTCTGAAACTATTGCGATTCTATTAACTAAACAAGGCAAATATTTGCAAGCGATTGAATTATATGAGAAGTTAAGTTTGATTAAACCTGAAAAAAGGCTTTACTTTGCATCTCGAATTTCAGAATTACAAAATTTACTAACAGAATAAATATGTTTACTTTACTTATTTCATTGATAATTATCTTCTCTGCCTTATTAGTCGTACTTATTTTAGTACAAAATCCTAAGGGTGGTGGTATTAGTGGAGAATTTTCGTCTTCAGGTGCTACGCAAATGTTTGGTGTTCAAAAAACAGGGGACATTGTAGAGCAATTAACTTGGGGATTCTCTATTGCTATTCTAGTTTTAGTTTTAGTGACGAATTTCACTCTATCTGAAACAAAAGAAGCAAGTACTTCGGTGAATGTCGAAAAAGCAGCTACAAAAACTGTTCCCGTTGCTCCAGCTCCAGTAGCTCCGAAGCAATAGTAATTACAGTTTTTTGTCTATTTATACTGCCAAAATTTCAGCAATGAGTTTTGGCATTATTATTGTTTGACCTATTGTACCATGTTTACGCATGGGAGTATAATCTCTAATTTTAAATTAAATTTATAACACATGTCAAATTTAAGTATTAAGCCCTTAGCGGATCGGGTTATTGTGGAGCCAGCTCAAGCTGAAGAGAAAACAGCATTTGGTATTATTATTCCTGACACAGCGAAAGAGAAACCACAAAAAGGATTGATCGTAGCGGTAGGAAATGGAAAAAAAGATGAGCCTATTACAGTTAAAGTGGGCGATTCTGTTTTGTATGGTAAATACTCAGGTACAGAAATCACTATTGACGGTAAAGATTACTTGATCATGCGTGAGTCTGACATTTTTGCAGTTTTATAATTTTAACAATTCATTAATTACAAAATCATATGGCAAAGGAATTATTTTTCGACAGCGAAGCGCGCGAAAAGATGAAAAGAGGGGTTGATACCCTTGCAAATGCGGTTAAAGTAACTTTAGGGCCTAAAGGTCGTAACGTTATCATTGATAAAAAATTCGGATCACCTTCTATTACTAAAGATGGTGTATCGGTAGCAAAAGAAATCGAATTAGAGGATCCAGTTGAAAACATGGGAGCTCAACTTGTTAAGGAGGTTGCTTCTAAAACAGCTGATCAAGCAGGTGATGGAACAACTACAGCCACTGTTTTGGCTCAGTCAATCTACACGATTGGTTCTAAAAACGTGGCAGCCGGTGCTAACCCAATGGATCTTAAAAGAGGTATTGAGAAAGCAGTAGAGGCAATTGTAGGTGATTTGAAGAAACAATCACGTGCTATCACTACTTCTAAAGAAATCGCTCAGGTAGCGACTATCTCTGCTAACAACGATTCAGAAATCGGAACGATGATTTCTTCAGCAATGGAGAAAGTAGGTCGCGAAGGTGTTATCACAGTAGAAGAAGCTCGTGGTACAGAGACTGAAGTGAAAACGGTAGAAGGAATGCAATTTGATCGCGGATATTTATCTGCCTATTTTGTTACTAATACGGACAAAATGGAAGTTGAATTAGAGAAACCATTTATCTTAATTTCTGAGAAGAAGGTTTCCTCTATGAAAGAATTACTACCTGTATTAGAGGCAGTTGCTCAAACAGGTCGTCCCCTATTGATTATTTCTGAAGATGTCGATGGAGAAGCTTTAGCTACATTGGTAGTTAACAAAATGCGTGGTGCATTAAAGGTGGCAGCTGTAAAAGCTCCAGGTTTTGGTGATCGTCGTAAAGCTATGTTAGAAGATATCGCTATCCTAACTGGTGGTACTGTAATCGCTGAAGAAAGAGGTTTTAAATTAGAAAATGCTACGATCGAATATTTAGGTCAAGCAGAAAAAGTAATTATTGATAAAGACAATACGACCATCGTTAATGGTGCTGGTACGAAAGACAATATCGAGAATCGCGTTAATCAGATCAAAGCTCAAATTGAGAACACAACGTCTGATTATGACCGCGAAAAATTACAAGAACGTTTAGCTAAGTTATCAGGTGGTGTGGCTATTCTTTACATTGGTGCTGCTACGGAAGTGGAAATGAAAGAAAAGAAAGACCGTGTTGATGATGCGTTGCATGCTACACGTGCTGCTGTAGAAGAAGGAATCGTTGCTGGTGGTGGTGTTGCATTAATTCGTGCCATTCAAGCATTAGACAAACTAAAAGGCGAAAACGAAGACCAATTAACTGGTATCAATATTATTCGTCTAGCAGTAGAATCTCCCTTACGTACAATCGTAGCAAATGCAGGTGGTGAAGGATCTGTCGTAATCAATGCAGTTAAAGCTGGAAAAGACGACTTCGGTTATAATGCACGTGAAGATAAATATGAAAATATGATCGCTGCGGGTATTATCGATCCTACTAAGGTTACTCGTTTAGCCTTAGAAAATGCGGCTTCTATCGCAGGTATGTTGTTAACAACAGAATGTGTAATTGCTGACAAACCAGCAAATGAGCCAGCTCATGGACACGGCCAAGGTGGCGGTGGAATGGGTGGAATGATGTAGTTTTAATTAGATTAATCCTTGAAAACTCCCCATATTTGGGGAGTTTTTTTTTGAATAATAGAAAATGAAAAGAATAGCCATTGACATGGATGACGTTTTGGCCAAAACAACCCATGTAATTATTGATAGAATCAACCAACTAGTTTCCAAAGAATACACTTACGAGGAGCTATTAACTGGAGATGAGGCCATAAAGCTAGAATTTTATGGACACTATATAGCTAACAATTCTTTCTTATGGGAACCTGGTTTTTTTACAAATATCCCAGTAAACGAGGATGCAGTAGAGGTCGTAAAAAAACTACATAGTCAATATGAAATCTTCATCGTTTCGGCTGCCACAGAATTCCCTAATTCCTTGAAAGAAAAATTAGATTGGATGGAAATGCATTTTCCTTTTATAACCTGGAGACATATCGTTTTCTGTGGTCATAAACACATGATTCAAGCAGATTATCTAATTGATGATCATGAGAAAAACCTACATACCTTTACAGGGACTCCACTCCTATTTACAGCTCCACATAATATACATATTCATGATTTCAAACGTGTGAATAATTGGAAAGAGATTGAAACCCTTTTGTTAGATTAATGAAAAAAACACGTTTTAGTATTGGTATTTTATTTTTTATCTGTGGATTGAATTTTGCTACTTGGGCAACGCGTATTCCTGATTTTAAGACCTATCTACATTTATCCGATGCCCAATTAGGAACCGTTTTAATGGGACTTCCTATAGGTTCTTTGGTATCCTTACCTATAGCTGGGTGGTTGTTAACTAAATACGCATCCAGGTGGATTTGTATCATGGCTGTAGCCATGTATGTAATTGTCATTCCTGGATTAAGTTTAATGAATTCCGCAATCAGTTTGTTTATTGGTTTGTTTTTCTTTGGGATGGTTGGTGATATTATGAATATAGCCATGAATACGCAGGTAGTAAGTTTAGAGGCCAAAATGAACAAAATCATTATGTCCTCCTTTCATGCCGTATGTTCGATTGGTTTAATGTCGGGGGCATTTTTAGGTGGTATTTTAGAAAGAGCAAATTTCAGTACACAAGAACATTTTGGACTAGTGGCATTATCTAATGTTTTACTTATTCCTTTCAGTATCAAAAATTTATTAACAGACAGACCCATTCAAGACGAAAATAAACCTAAGTCATCTATATTGAATTTAGGACCTTATTTAATCATTTTGTCCTTTATAGCCTTTTGTGGCATGTTGTGCGAAGGAGCCATGGCAGATTGGATTTCACTCTATTTTAAAGAATACATTCCTAATTCACCTTATCCAATCACCATCGGTTTTTCATCATTTGCTGTAGCTATGGTAATAGGACGGTTTTTAGGGGATAAAATTTCCCTAAAATATGATGTATCTACTATTCTTATTTTCAACGGAATACTGACCGCGCTAGGAATGATGTTAACCTTAGGAATGGAATCCATCTATTTTAAAGTGACTGGCTGTTTTATAACTGGTATTGGAATTTCTACGGTGGTTCCATTAATTTATTCTCAGGCTGGAAATCAAAAGGAAATTATGCCATCCATAGCTATTGCAGGTGTTTCTACAATTGCTTACGTTGGTTTCCTACTAGGTCCTGTGTTAATCGGTTATTTGTCAGATTTTGTCGGTTTAGACAAAGCCTTAGTATTAATTGTCGTTTTAGGTTTTTTAGGAGCCTTTATCTCTAAAACTTGGGCAAATAAAAGATGATCATAGAATACCGTAAACCTTCAGCGGCATTAGCCCCATTTGTAGACCATTTATGGGAAAAACAAGTGGATGAAGCAGGTATAATACCCTATGAAATAGAAACAATTTTTCCTGAAGACCAAACAGTTCTAACTTATTCTTTTGGAAAAGACTATTATCGTTCTCATGCAAACACGGAAAATTTTAGGGTCATAAATGGAGTTCAACTAGAGGGACTTCACCAAGCACCTAATTTTTATAAACATCTGCCAG
>CAIVPV010000099.1 GCA_903907915.1 uncultured Cytophagaceae bacterium | reverse complement strand
GTGGAAAAGGGAGCGATATGCCCCAGGATTCCATGTGGATGACTATAGCTTAGACCCGAAGAGTTGGTTGCGATTCCCGATTTTATCGGCAGGATTAGAAAAAGATATATAAACAAAACACGAAGAAAGAGATGTTATTAGTTGTGGATGTGGGGAACACGGATATCGTGTTTGGTTTTTATGAAGATCAAATCTGGAAGGCAGTTTTACGAACGCCTACACACCAGCCTTGGAGTGCGAATGGTGTGGTGAATTGGATTAAGAAGGAATGGGCCTCTAAAGAACTAGGGGATAAATTACCCTCTTTGGCCTTAATTTCATCAGTCGTTCCGTCTATTTCTCCTCAAATCCAGCGTGGATTAGCTTTATGGCTTGGATTTGCTCCAGCTCTGATGAACCCTAAATTATATGAATCATTAACGATTCAGGTAATAGTTCCAGAAGAAATTGGTTCTGATTTAGTAGCAAATGCTGTCTATGCACATGAAAATTATAAGTCCAATGTGTTAATCGTGGATTTTGGAACTGCTTTAACTTTTACTTTAGTGAATGCGGAAGGTAAAATGGAAGGAGTTTCCATTGCTCCAGGTTTAAAGACCGCCGTTAAATCATTATTCTCTCAAACCGCTCAACTACCTGAAGTTCCACTCGAAATGCCGGAATTCAATTTAGGTACAGATACAGTTTCAGCGATACAGGCTGGCATTTTATGGGGCTATGTGGGAATGGTAAAGGAGATGATCAGCCGTGTGAAGGAAGATAAAAAGGGAGATCTGAAGGTAGTCGCTACAGGTGGATTATCCTCAATTTTGACCCCCTTAGCCTCTTATTTCGATGAGGTGAATAAATTAATTACATTAGAAGGTCTGCGTATGATTGCGGAACGAATTAAAGCCTAAGCTCATGTTTCCGAAAGAACAAGGATTCTTTTTTCCAGCCGAATGGCATCCCCATATTGCTACTTGGATTACGTTTCCGCATAATGACCACTCATGGCAAGAAGAGAAATTAGGTCAAATGTATCCAGAATATTTTGCTTTGATCAAAGCTATTTCAGCGGGGGAACAAGTTCGAATCAATGTAAATTCTGTTGAATTACAATCCTTCGTGGAAAGTCAATTACCGGTGTATGGTATTGATCCCTCTAAAATTGAGTTTAATATTCAAACCACAAATGATGCCTGGTGTCGGGATCATGGTCCCGCTTTTTTAGTGAAAGAGCGTAGTTCTAATCGTTTGTTAGTTGATTGGGAATACAATGCTTGGGGAGGAAAATATCCACCATTTGAAGAAGATAACTCACTTCCCTTAACTATCGCCTCCCATTTATCCTTACCCTCTGTTTCCCCTGGAATCATTATGGAAGGTGGATCAGTCGACTTTAATGGGGCAGGAACGGTTTTGACGAGTCGTTCTTGCTTATTGAATCCTAATCGGAATCCACATCTAAATCAAGCTCAAATCGAGGAATATTTGACTAACTATTACGGAGTTTCACAGGTGCTTTGGGTGTCGGATGGAATCGTAGGCGATGATACAGATGGACATATCGATGATACGGTACGCTTTGTGAATTCGAATACGGTGATCGCCATGGTAGAGCCAAACGAATTAGATGAAAATCATGCCGTCCTCGCTGCCAATCTTAAAGAGTTAAAGCAGATGGTGCTTTTGGATGGTTCTCCCCTACATATTGTGGAGATCCCCATGCCTGATGCGGTGGTGATCGATGGATTTAGAGCCCCAGGTTCCTATGCAAATTTCTATATCTGCAATGCGGGTGTATTGGTTCCTATATTTGGTTGCCCACAAGATGAAATTGCCTTAGGTATATTAGGTGAATTATTTACAGATCGGCCGGTGATCGGTTTATCAGCTCGTGAGATTATTTGGGGACAAGGAAGTTTCCATTGTTTGACACAGCAAGAACCTGCTCCATGCGTTTAATTCTGGTTATTTTCTTGGTTGGACTTTTTTCTTGTGCCCGCAAACCGGCTACGCAATTGTCAGCAGATCCTGTAAAGCAAATCGAAAAGAACATTCGTGTTTCACCGCAGACTTTGAATGTAAAAAAGACTCAGGAACTTTTAGGGGATGAGCTTCTAGTGGTGGGAGCAATCGGAATTATAGAAGACGAGAAATTGTTGCCAGTTCAGTTTTTTTCCTCCTATATAGGACGAGTGAAAAAAGGGCAGGTGATTCGATTAGATACAATAAAGAGTTTGTCTATTCGTTTAAAACCAGGCCAAAAAGCCAGTTTTCAGCTTTCTCTCTTCGAAATAGAAGATTACCAACCCGCTAAAAAATGGGTAAATCGATTTAATTCTGTCAGTGGTGTATTGGCTTTGCCTTTGGCATTATTCTCAGCAGAAAATCCAGTAGCCTGGTTTTTATGGGGGATGAAAGCGGGTTCATTTGGCTTAGACTGGCTCAGTGAAATAGATGTAAAAGACTTAATAGGTATATCGGAGACTCAGTGGGATTATGATTCGGCGAAAACTTTCGTACGAATGGGAAAATGGATAGGGGGGCGTAAGGGAATTGATGCTTATGAATATCAGTATACTGTTCAAATTAATGTAGATTAACCGTGTTTGTCACGGATTATTCGTAATTTTGTAAGCTTATTTTTAATAATGAAGAATTATAAAATTGTTGTTGGATTTATCTTGTGTTTGCCTTTTGCTAGTATAGCGCAAAGTGCTGCACCTATTCAGATTGGTCCTAAGAAAATATCATCAGAGAGTTTTTTACAGGTATATCAACCGCTTGTAGAATCAGATAGCATAACCAAAGAAAACCAAGCTGCTTTTTTGTCCGATTACATTGATTATCAATTAAAAATTGTAGCGGCAGAACAAGAGAAACTAGCGGATCAACCAGATTTCAAGGAAGAATATGCGAGTTTCCGGAAAGAGTTAGCCACCCCTTATTTAGTAGATATGCCTACGCTTGATATGCTAGTAAAACAAGCTTATCAGCGAATGAAGGAGGAAAAAAAGAGCAGTCAAATCCTGGTGAAATTAGGAGAGAATGCTAGTCCATCCGATACCTTGCTTGCCTATCAGAAAATAGAGAATATATACCAAAAACTAAAAGCAGGTGAAGATTTTGCTTCTTTAGCCTCTCGATTTTCAGAAGACGAATCCTCTGCCCTAAAAGGTGGTGTTTTAGGTTATATTACTTCATTGCAAACAGATTACGATTTCGAAAATGCCATTTATTCTATTGGAATAGGGGAATATTCGAAGCCATTCAGGACTTCTAGTGGCTACCATATCGTTAAGATTTTGAACCAAAGACCTAATTCAGGTAAAATACGTTTAGCTCATATCATTGTTTCAGCTGCGGTGGACGCGCCTACCAGTTTGCAAGTAGAGGCGAAGAAGAAAATTGAACAAGTAGAAGCTTATTTAAAGGCGGGAGAGAGTTTTGAATTGGTTTGCAAGAATTACTCGGAGGATCCCTATTCAAGAGGTCGCGGTGGCGAAATAAGACGTTGGTATTTTTCGTCCGACCTTAGTGAGGAATTGCAAGATGCCTTATTTGGTTTAGAATCAATCGGAGATCTCTCTAAACCCATTCGTACTAATTTAGGTT
>CAIVPV010000098.1 GCA_903907915.1 uncultured Cytophagaceae bacterium | reverse complement strand
GTGACTGAGAAACCCGTTTCGTCATCTGGGTGTGCAGTCACGACTAATACCTTAGGGCCCTGAGCCTGCATTTGAAAAAATGCGACGCATAAAAAGCTGAAAATGAACGCTTTAATTAACAGATTTTTCATATGATAGAGGTTTATATTCTGACAATAATAGAAAAAATTATGCATTCGGCAAATTGTCTTATTTTTGTGCATGAGTAAAACGCATTTTATTAAAGACAGTGACATCGAATGGGAAATCATCGATGAATCGTGCAAGCGAAAAGTAATGGCCTATAATGACGGCCTTATGATCGTTAAAGTGCATTTCAAAAAAGGCGGTGTTGGAGCGATTCACAGACATATTCATTCCCAAGGTTCTTATGTAGAAAGCGGAGTCTTTGAGGTGATGATAGGCGATGAAAAAAAGATCTTACAACAAGGTGACGTTTTCTTTATACCCCCTTCCATTGATCACGGCGTTATTGCCTTAGAAGAAGGCGTTTTAGTGGATTCATTCAATCCCATGCGTGCTGATTTTATCCAATGAAAATAATCGTCATAGGTGGCGGAGCCGCTGGATTTTTTGCTGCTATTTCTGCCAAAGAGCATAATCCCGAGGCCGAAGTAAGCATCCTAGAGAAAACCTCCAAGTTTTTAGGGAAGGTGAAGATTTCCGGAGGAGGTCGATGCAATGTGACAAATGCTACGTTTAATTCACGGATTTTGTCTGAAAATTATCCCCGTGGGGAGAAATTTCTACGTAAAGCTTTTGATGTTTTTAATGCGGCTTCTATGGTGGAATGGCTAGAGAGTAAAGGCGTAGCCTTAAAAACCTACCATGACAATTGCATCTTCCCGCTCTCGAATGATTCCCAAACCATCATCGATTGTTTTCTCTCTGAAGCTAGACGTTTGCATATTAATCTGCATTTAAGTCAATCGGTGGATGAGATTAAACCCACAGCGAAAGGCTTCCGCATCCATTGTCGCGATACAGAATACGACGCAGACCGCGTGATTGTGACGACAGGTGGTCAACCTAAGATGTCTGGATTGCTTTGGCTGGAAGATGTAGGACATCAAATCATTCCTCCCGTTCCTTCTTTATTCACCTTTAATATGCCACAGGAGCCAATTCGGGACTTAATGGGCATCGTGGTAGAGAAAGCACGAGTTCGTGTTGAGGGCCAAAAACTGGTAGGCAAAGGTCCCCTCTTAGTCACACATTGGGGTATGAGCGGACCGGCGATTTTGCAATTATCAGCCTGGGGAGCCCGGATTTTGGCAGAAAAAGAATACCAATGTGCCATTCTGGTAAATTGGTTAGATGATACGAAAGAAGACGAATTACGCGGGCAAATTAGCCTAACGATAAAGGAGCATGGGGGAAAGATGGTAGTGAATTTGAATCCTTTTGCGATGCCGAATCGGCTTTGGGCTTACTTACTAGAGAAAAACGAAATCAAGTCTAGTCTCCGCTGGAATGAATTAGGCGGAAAAGCACTAAATAAACTCATTAACACCTTGATAAACGACCGCTATGTCGTAGAAGGGAAAACCACCTTTAAAGAGGAATTTGTCACGGCTGGAGGGGTTGATTTACAAGATATCAGCGTCCAAACTATGGAAAGCAAAAAATGTCCAGGACTATTTTTCGCTGGGGAGGTAATGGACATCGATGGTATTACCGGTGGATTCAATTTTCAATCGGCTTGGACGACTGGGTTCATTGCCGGAAAGAGCGCTAGTTCGCCAGCATCTCTCGAATAATCTTTAAGTGATGTTCCGTATGAATAAACAAAAACGGAATGGCTTCCTTCTTTTTCAAATCCCCAAAAAAAGGATGTGTAAAATAATGGTCTGCCAGATC
>CAIVPV010000097.1 GCA_903907915.1 uncultured Cytophagaceae bacterium | reverse complement strand
GTGATGATTTTTTCGACGATTGCGCTTGACATAGTATTTCGATTATTTATGTTAAATTAGGGCTAATAATAGGCCTAAAAAAGGTCAATAGGGCGATTTAAACTAGATTTTACCTGGGGATAATTATTTAATAATATGGAAGAGGAGTACACGATAAGGCAGGCTGTTGAGTCGGATGCAGTCAGCGTAAAATGCTTACTGGAGGAGTTAGAAAATCGGGTGTTTGATCAGGCTATTTTCATGCGCATTTATATGGAGTACCTGCGTGTTCCGCTCACGCTCATGCAAGTGGCAGTTCAGAATGAAAACGAGATTATCGGTTTCCTAGCCTGCAAAGGACAGTCACTTTTACACCACGAAGGACTCGTTTTTGAGATTCAAGAATTGATTGTGACGAAGGCGCACCAGGGGAGAGGAGTAGGCCAAAAATTGATCGAAGCCTTGCGTCCTGAATTATTGCGCCACGGAGCGATTTCCCTAGAGGTTACCACCAATAAAAGGCGCAAAGAAGCCCACGCATTTTATCAATCCGTGGGCTTCCTAAATTCGCATGAAAAGTTTACGATCTACTTTTGATCCAGCTTTAAAGCCAGCTTTATTTTCGTAAAAATATCGTAGTTATTATAGATACCACCGAAAGCCTCAGCCCCTGGCCCGAAGGCAAAAACAGGAATCATTTGGCCGGTATGTCCTTTCGTAGTGAAAGCCGCTTTAACCTCACCGGTCTTCATATTTCCGCCCATCAACGCCATCCCACCTGTCTCATGATCCGCTGTAATAATCACTAAAGTCTCCTTGTTTTTCGCCGCAAAATCAAAGGCGTAACCAATGCTCTTATCGAAGTCGACCATTTCCGTAATCGCGTAATCTGCATCATTCGCGTGACCACCCCAATCGATTTGAGACCCCTCGATCATCACGAAAAATCCTTTTTTATTTTGACCTAATAGCTCTAGTGTTTTTTTAGTCGACTTTAAAAGCGCATCGCCTCGACCTTCCATCACTTTGATCGGATTTTCTTCCGCGTACAAAGCGAAAAACGGTCCCTTTGTGACTCCGTCTAAATTCAATTCTCGACGCACCTCGTACCCCTTTTTACGTAAGGTATCCAGGAGATTTAAACCATCTTTTCGCTTCTCAAAATACTTCCTTCCACCACCAATCACGACATCTACCTTCGTCTTAAGAAAATCCAAAGCAATCTCTTCGTGCATGGAGCGAGTACGCTGATGTGCAATGAAAGAAGAGGGAGTCGCGTCCGTAATATCGCAGGTAGAAACAAGACCAGTGGATAATCCTTTTTGCTCCGCCATTTCTAAAAGAGTGACAGAAGGAACTTTCAATGAGTCTAATCCAATAGCTCCATTATAGGTTTGTTTCCCCGTAGCAAATGCCGTTGCACCTGCCGCTGAATCTGTCACATAGTTGTCAGAAGCCTGGTTTTTATGAAAGCCAATTACCTTCACGCGTTCGAGATTTAGGTGCCCCCGATTCGCTGTTAAACCAGCATATATTTGACTAACACCCATTCCGTCACCTATTAAAAAGATGACATTTTTAGGGGTTTTTTGGGCGAATAATTGTGCACTAATTAGGCAAAGGGTGATGAATTTTTTCATGCGTATAGATTTTGAATGTATTCTGCAGTGAAACCAGGGGAAGTGGTCATTCCTTTTCCACCGATTCCATTGATAATATGGATAACGTCATCCACGACTTTGGTATACACTTCTGAATGCGTTCCTTGTAGGTAAAAACCTGCCCAAGTCGAATCGACCGTCCAGTTTTCGAGTGAAGTAATTCGTTTTGCCTCTTGTAACATCATTTCATTGATTTCTGAAGACACTTCAAACCCAAAATTCGCCGCATCATTCGCCGGCACATATTCGTGGGAATCACCTAAAATAATGGAGCCATCATCCGCTTGTTTAAACAAGATATGGATGCCTTTATCTTGAAGCACTTTTTGTTCAGCAGTGGTGTGAATTTTAGCGTAGGACGGACAAGATTTAAAACTATCGTATCGGCGAATCGTTAAGCCAGTTAAAATATTGGATTTCAAGATCTTCTTTTGTGGTGCCAAACGCATCATCTGCAATTTGCTGATTTTTAGCATTTCGGTAGGATAATATTCCGGCAATAAAAATTGCGTATCACGGCCATTCGCCAGTATTACTTGATCCCCCCAAAACGTTTGTTTTTTCGACGTGCTAATCATGGCCACCCCGCGCTTTTTCTCCACACCTATCACCGGACAATGATTCTGATAATGCAAGCCTAAATGCTTAATCATAAATTCACGTACTCGGTGTACCATAACCAGTGGATTCAGCGAAGCTTCGTCTGGAATAAATAATCCGCCCTTCACATAGTCCTTCTTAAAATGTGGATTGATTTCTAAGGTTTCAGAAGCCGTGTATAGACGCGAGGTATAATCACGTTCATTAAAGAGCTGTAACATCTCCTCCAATAAGGTCATTTCTTGATCATCGGATGCCACATACCAAGAACCATTTTTCACCACAGAAATATCGGTTTCTTGTTGTAGATCCTTATAAATTTTCAAGGATTTTCGACCATAATCAAACCAGGAATCTAAGGCTTGTCCAGATGGAACTGCTTGCCCAAAATTCCGAAAACTAGCTTCGTAAGGTTGCGCATCTTTCTCTAATAATAAAACGGTTTTTCCTTTTCTAAGGGCGTGATAGGCGCAATAGGTGCCTATTACTCCACCGCCCACAATGATTAAATCGTATTTTCTGTTCTTATACATAAGAGCGTAAATCAGAAATTTTATCTAGTAAACCATCATTCGGATGCGCGGCTAATTGCTCGCGGGTATGTGTACCATTACAAACGCCTAAGGCATAACGAACACCAGCATTTTTACCAAAGAGAAGATCAACCGGAGTGTCCCCCACATTGATCACCTCTTCCACATCTGTAATACCGAGTTTCTCCATCGCATACTGAATCATGGCAGGGGAAGGTCTTCCTTCTCCATTCACTTCATCTGGAGTCACAGAAAGATGAATGCCTGCAGTAGCTGTAAGGGAAGGAACCCAGCCTAAACGACCTAAAATAATATCAGCTACCTCGCGGTAAAAACCCGTCGTTAAAGCAATCTTAATTCCTTTCGCATGCAAGGCTTCGAATAATTCTATGCAGCCTTCCGTAGGGTAAACGGGCTGAGTCCGGTAATGATTTTCCAGAATAGCTTTAAAGTCTTGATAGGATTGCAAGGCAAGTTCTGAAATCCGTGAATCCCCTTCCCCTAATTGCTCTGTCCAAAGCAATGTAAACACATATAATTTAGCATAGCCTTGCAGCGCTAAAATACGCTCATCGCTTGAATGCAATTCGTTTTTTATGGCAGCTTGTTTAAAGCAATATTCCACCTCATGTTGATCAGCCACCGTGGTACCCGCCATATCTAAAACAACTAATTTAATCTCTTTCATTCGGGTAAGTTAGCACCTCAAAATTACCGATCTATTAACCCCAAATAATCAAATTATTATGCTTTAATATATTGCACTTTTCTAAGTTTTTATACTGAAAAATTTGGTTTCAAAACGAGGCATAACACAGGCGTAATATGCGACGCGTTTTCTTAATCATTTCTTGTTTTATCGGATTAATAGCCTTTAAATATCGGGCTTATTTTTGTGCAAATATTTAATAAACTAACTCATATGAAAAACAATGTACAAATGTTTTTTGCTAAAATGAGCCCTAAATCGTTGATTTGGCTCGTTTTTGCATTAATTACTACGGTAAGTATGACCTCATTTGGTCAATCGCGTAGTTTGAAAGGAACGGTTACTTCCGTAGAGGAGAAATCAGGTGTTCCAGGTGTTACTATCCGGGTAAAGGGTAGTTCTAAGGGTACGTTAACGGATGCACAAGGTGCTTATTCGATCTCAGTATCAGGAAACGAAGTATTACAATTTTCCATGATTGGCTATACTTCTAAAGAGGTAGCGGTTGGGAATGTTTCAGAACTAAACGTCGTATTATCTCAAGACGAAAAACAATTACAAGAAGTAGTTGTAACGGCTTTGGGTATCAAGAAAGATATTCGTAAAATCGGTGTTGCCATCCAGTCTGTAGACGGAGCAAGCACGATCAAGGCACGTGAGCCCAATGCAATTAACGCATTATCAGGTCGCGTAGCTGGTCTAACAATCGGATCTCAACCTGAATTGTTACGTAAACCAAATATCTCTTTACGTGGTAGCTCTACTGTATTATATGTAGTAGATGGTGTGCCAATTAACTCAGATACTTGGAATATCTCTCCAGATGATATCGAAACTTATTCAGTTTTAAAAGGAGCATCCGCTTCTGCACTTTATGGTTTCCGCGGTAAGAACGGTGCGATCTTAATCACGACAAAACGTGGTTCATCTGATAAGCGCGGTTTCTCCGTAGAAGTTAACTCCTCTACTCAATTACAATCAGGTTTCTATGCGATCCCAGAAGTACAAGATGAATATGGTCCTGGTGATCACGGTTCTTATGCTTTCGGTGATGGTAAAGGTGGTGGTTTGAATGATGGTGACTACGATGGTGGTTGGGGTCCTCGTTTTAACGGACAATTAATTCCACAATATGATTCTCCAGTCGATCCAATTACAGGAAAACGTTCAGGTACTCCTTGGATTGCTCGTGGTAAAGACAACTTGAAGCGTTTCTTAGAAACAGGTATCTTATCTACGAATAACGTTTCAGTAGCTGCAACAGGTGAGAAATACAACTTACGTTTTTCTACTTCTCATATCTACCAAAAAGGTATTGTTCCTAATACCCAATTGAATATGACGAACTTTAACATTACGGCTGACTACAAGTTCTCAAACAAATTAAAGTTTGAGTCGAACTTACAGTATAACCGTCAATACACGCCTAACATTCCAGATGTGAACTACGGTCCTAACTCAATCATCTACAATATTATCTATTGGGCAGGTGCTGACTGGAATGTGGATGACATGCGTAACTACTGGCAAAAAGGGAAAGAAGGTGTTCAACAAATCTATGCGGAATACCAACGTTATAATAACCCTTATTTCATGTCATACGAGTGGTTACGTTCACACTACAAGACAGATATCGTAGG
>CAIVPV010000096.1 GCA_903907915.1 uncultured Cytophagaceae bacterium | reverse complement strand
TCGTTCGTGAAACGAGAAAGCGTTTTTCCAATCTTGTTGATGCTCACATCAATTATTTAGACGAAGCGGTGGCCCTGCATGGGAGTTACGGTGTTCCAGCTGAGAAAGTATTTATTACGGCAAATTCCCCGGACACAGATGCTTTATTAGCCACAGCAAACGAGCTCAAAAAGGTTAAATCGAATCCGTTTCGCTTATTACACATCGGACGTTTAGTGAAATGGAAGCAAGTGGATTTATTGATTGAGGCTGCGGTCGCTTTGCATGCGAAATATCCGCAAACAGAATTAAGTATTGTGGGTGATGGACCTGAATTAGCTTCTCTGAAAGAACAAGCTGCTGGTCATGACTTCATCCATTTTCATGGAGGTATTTATGATCCCAAAGAACTAGGCAAAATCACCTGCGAATCAGGCATCTATGTCCTTGCGGGCATGGGTGGCTTATCCATCAATGAGGCGATGTGTTTCTCGAAACCGGTTATTTGTTCGGTAGCGGATGGCACCGAAAAACGTCTCGTGCGTGAGGGATATAATGGCCATTACTTCGAATCGGGATCATTAGATAGTCTTCAAGCGGTGATTGAAAAGCTATTTTCTGACCCTGAAATGATTGCGCAGATGGGCCAAAGGTCTAGAGAGATTATTGAGAAAGAGATTAATATACATACGGTGCTGGGGAATTATATGGAGGCGTTTAAGGGCGCGATGTCGCGAAGCGACGAGCGCTAGTCGTCACTGCGTGACTTAGTCGCCTGCGGCTTAGTCGCGACTTGGTCGCTTAGTCCGAAGGAGAAACCCACTTTGGTCTTTGAACTTTGAACTTTGTTCTTTGTTCTTTGTATTTTAGATTTTATAAATAAGTAAAAATGAAAGTAATTCAAGTCGTAGGCGCTCGTCCTAATTTCATGAAAGTAGCACCGCTACATCGAGCGATCCAAAAGTTAGCTGGCTGGACATCCATGATTGTTCACACGGGTCAGCATTTTGACGCGAAGATGAGTGACGTATTTTTCACCCAATTAGAATTACCTAAACCGGATTTCTTTTTAGGAATTGGAGGAGGAAGCCACACGGAGGTGACGGCGAAAATTATGGTAGCCTTCGAGAAAATCGTGGAGGTAGAAAAACCGGATTTGATTATTGTAGTGGGGGATGTTACGTCGACTTTGGCCTGTACTCTAGTTGCCATCAAAATGGGAATCAAAGTGGCTCACGTAGAAGCAGGTTTACGCAGCTTTGACCGTACGATGCCGGAGGAATTAAATCGTATTCTAACAGATAGCGTTGCTGATTACCTTTTCGTAACGGAAGAAAGTGGGATGCAGCATTTGAAAAATGAAGGCGTAGCAGATGAACGCGTTTTCTTCGCCGGTAATGTGATGATCGATTCGCTAGTTCGTTATCAAGAAAAAGCAAAAACTACTACCATTCTAGAAGACTTAGGGCTAGCGACTGACGCAGAGCGGCAACTAGCGACTAGCGACTCCCGACTAGCGACTAGCGACTACATTGTTATGACCATGCACCGCCCTGCGAACGTAGATACGAAAGAAGGCCTTGAGTCTATTCTTGAATTGATCGAATTAAGCAGTAAAGACACGAAAATCATCTTTCCTATTCACCCTAGAACGAGGGCGCACATGGAGAAATTTGGCTTAGCAGATCG
>CAIVPV010000095.1 GCA_903907915.1 uncultured Cytophagaceae bacterium | reverse complement strand
CCCAGCAAAAAAGCAGGAGTTTATGAACTGGGTATCTAAGGCGGTTTCCGTCATAAAGCAAGGGCCGTTGCAAAAAGTGGTTCTTTCTAGGACGGATGAAAAAGAATTGCCAGCTGGTTTTACGGTGATAGCTGCTCTCGAAGAATTAGCGGCCGCTTATCCCAATGCCTTTGTTTGTGCGCTATCTATTCCTGCCTTAGGTGGGGTTTGGATGTGTGCGACACCGGAGATTTTAGTGGAACAAAATAAAGAGGGCATTTTTCGGACCATTTCTTTAGCTGGAACCCAGTCTGGGGTGGATGAGCAAGGAAATACGCTATCCCCAGCTCAAGCGCGTTGGTCGCAAAAAGAGATTGAGGAGCAGGCCTTTGTGAGCCGTTACATTATTGAATGTTTTAAGAAAATTCGTTTACGAGAATATACCGAGATAGGCCCTAAAACCATTTCAACAGGAAATTTATTGCATCTGAAAACGGACTATATCGTCGACACAAAAGCATTGGATTTTCCTCAATTACCTAGTTTGATGTTAGGGTTATTACATCCAACATCGGCCGTTTGTGGCACCCCGAAGCAGGAGGCTATTGATTTTATAGTAGCCACGGAGCAACACAAACGTTCCATGTATTCAGGTTATTTAGGACCGGTGAATATAGAAAATGCCACGTATTTATTTGTGAACTTGCGTACGGCGGAAATAAAAGGGACGCACGCCGTTTTTTATGCCGGATGCGGCATCACGGAAGATTCTGTTCCTGAAAAAGAATGGTTAGAAACGCAGATGAAATGCCAAACCTTGCAACGCGTCCTAATGCAACAGGTCTCCTGATGGAGCTGGAGTAATTTTTCCAGTAATCATCACCTTTACGGTATCAATTTTAGCGTCAGTTGTGGTGAGAATTTGGAATTGGAAAGGCGCTAGGGTGATCAGCTCATTTTCTTGTGGAATATCCTCGTATAGGCTAATCAACATCCCACCTAAGGTTTCATAATCACCTTCTGGTAAGTTCCATTCGTATTTTTCATTCAAATAGTCGATCTCATGTCGACCAGAAAGAACAAAGGTCGTTTCGTCGATTTGCTTTTCGATCCAATCTTCAGAGTCGTCATATTCGTCTTGAATTTCTCCAAAAATTTGTTCCACCACATCCTCCATACTCACTAGGCCACTGGTCGAGCCAAATTCATCCACTACTAGGGCGAGGGATTTGCGCTCTTTCGAGAATTTGATCAGTAAATCATTAGCCGCCATGGCTTCTGGAACGATCGGGATGCTGGTTAGGATGGATTGCAGGTCTTTGGGCTTTTTGAATAAGGCCAAAGAATGGCAATAGCCCACCACTTCCTCTAAGGTCTCTTTATAGACCAATACTTTCGAGTGTCCGCTTTCTAAGAAAACTTCTTTCAATTTTTCGATCCCATCCTCCATATCAATCGCGGTGATTTCAGTTCGCGGAATCATGCAATCCCGCACTTTTACCTGTTTGAATTCAAGGGCATTGTGGAAAATCTTGTGATCTACTTCAGCTTCTTGCTCGGTGGATACTTTGCGGTTCAGATTTTGGAGGTAATTATTCAAATCCGTTAATCCAAAAGCGGGTTTCTCTTCGGAATAACTTAAGCGAAGGACTTTCGTGATAAACCATTTCGACAGACCCACCGTTACCCAAACCAAGGGGAACATGAGTGTGTAAATCACCCAAATGGGAATCGCTAAAAATTCTAAAATAGCATCTGGGTTGATGAGGAAGACACTTTTTGGGGTAAATTCCGAGGTCATCAAGATAAGTATAGTCGCCACAATGGTGGCAATTAAACGCGCCACAATTTCATTGATGGACAAAAAATGAAGGACTACATGGTGCAAAAATTCTTCCATGAAAATACCATAGGCCACTAAAGACAGGGTGTTTCCGATGAGCATCGTTCCGATAAAACGGGACGGGTGCTGATTGAAATTTGCGATGATTTTCGCACTTAAAATATCCTGTTTCGCCTTTAATTCGAAGTAGAGTTTGTTCGAGGAGACAAATGCCATCTCCACACCAGAAAAGAAAGCGGAGAAAATCATGGAAGCGATGATTCCGATGATTTGGGTATTATCCAAACTGATATTACTTGTTTCCATCTTTCTCTTTTTTTACCCTTTCGTTTTTAGCGAATTGGTAATAGAATAAACAGCCTACGCCATACATTAGCCAGCCGTAGTGATAAAATATTTCTGCCCAAAACTGTCCCTTTATTTCCGCCGGAGTGGGACTATTCAAATCGATAATCCAAATCAAAATGAATCCGATCGCTGCAGCTAAACTTAAGATTTCTTTCTTGCCCATATTAAGCTGCGGTAGCGGGTTT
>CAIVPV010000094.1 GCA_903907915.1 uncultured Cytophagaceae bacterium | reverse complement strand
GCTTGCCACCACGAATTAGTTCAACCTGATATTTTATTATTAGGTAAAGCACTTTCGGGGGGATTTATGCCCGTTTCCGCGGTGCTTTGTAATGACGAGATCATGCTGACCATTAAACCAGGGGAGCACGGTTCTACGTATGGGGGAAATCCGTTAGCTTGCGCCGTTACGAATGTGGCCATAGATATCATCGAAGACGAAGATTTAGTCGAAAATGCCGTGCTTCGTGGCCAACAATTATTGACTTTCTTAGAAAGTTTGCGTGATAAAACGGCCTTAATTAAATCCGTTAGAGGAAAAGGACTGCTTTGTGCGATCGAAATCGACACGCCGGAAGATAGCCCTGTGGCTTGGGAAATTTGTTTAGACCTGATGAAAAAGGGATTACTCGCGAAGCCGACGCACGGAAATAAAATCCGCCTAGCCCCTCCCCTGACCATCACCGGTGCGGAGATGGATCATGCTTGCAGCATTATCGATAAAGTATTTTTAGGCTATTAAGCGATTCCCGTTAGCGATTCCCGTTAGCGATTCCTTTTAGCGATTCATGGACACTAAGAACTCTTCGTTGTTCCTAGTCCCTTTCATCTGCTGTTGCAAGAATTCCATCGCCTCCACAGAGTTCATGTCAGACATGTGCTTGCGCAAGATCCAAACACGTTGTAATACGGCTGGATCCATCAATAGATCTTCGCGACGCGTTCCGGAAGCTGTCACATCAATCGATGGATAGATTCGGCGGTTCGCTAACTTGCGATCTAATTGTAATTCCATGTTACCCGTTCCTTTGAATTCCTCAAAGATAACCTCGTCCATTTTCGATCCCGTTTCGATCAAGGCTGTCGCGATGATGGTTAAAGATCCGCCATTTTCGACGTTACGAGCCGCTCCGAAGAAACGCTTAGGCTTGTGAAGTGCATTGGCATCCACACCACCGGATAAAATCTTACCTGATGATGGAACGACTGTATTGTAAGCACGTGCAAGACGTGTAATAGAATCTAATAGGATAACCACATCGTGGCCGCATTCCACCATTCTTTTGGCCTTCTCTAAAACAAGGTTAGCCACTTTCACGTGACGCTCCGCTTGCTCATCGAAAGTAGATGAAATCACTTCCGCACGAACCGAACGCTGCATATCCGTTACCTCCTCTGGACGCTCATCGATCAATAAAATGATCAAATATACCTCCGGGTGATTGCGTGAAATCGCATTGGCGATGTCTTTTAATAAAACCGTCTTACCCGTTTTAGGTTGGGCGACGATCATACCCCTTTGGCCCTTACCGATAGGCGCAAACAAATCTAAAATACGCGTCGAGTAATTATCCGCCGTAGACGATAAGTTTAGCTTCTCCTCTGGAAACAAAGGCGTTAAATATTCAAAATTAATCCGGTCACGAATCTCATCCGTTGTCTTTCCATTCACTGATTCCACTTTCAATAAAGCGAAATACTTTTCTCCTTCTTTAGGTGGACGAATCTTACCTAAAATGGTATCCCCCGTCTTTAAACCAAACATTTTGATTTGCGAAGGCGACACATAAATATCATCTGGAGACGCTAAATAATTATAATCAGACGAACGCATAAAGCCATATCCACCTTCTTGCATAATCTCCAAAACTCCTTCATTCTCAATCAGGCCATCTAATTCTTTAATGACTTGGTTATAATTCGAACGAGGCTTATGGTGATGTACCGGTGCTGGCGCATCCTCTTTAGGTAATTTATCTAAATCAACAGGGGCATCCGTTGGAGATACCTCGTCTCTTGTGTTTTCTGTGCTGGTAATGAAAGAAGTATCTACGATGAACTCTTCTGGAGCGGCCACCTCATTATATTCAATCGGAGCTTCAGCTGAAAACTCTGCTTGAGCTTCTGCAGGAGCAGCTGATTCCATCGGCAACAAAGGAGCTTCTTCGTTGCTTTTTTGAATTCGTTGACGCTTAGGGCGTTCGTTTGATGATGATTCTTCTTGTACTTTTTTTACTCGCTTGATAGGCTTATCTTCCATAAAAGGGAAATGATTAATTAAGGATGACAACAGACGTGGGTTGTCGGATTGAATTTGAAAATGGAATGTTTCCGGGGATGTTGATTCATTGAATTGTCAGAATCGACTTGCAATACTACAAAATAGTGAGGAATTGTCAAGTGTTTTTGCCAAATTTTGGCATTAAATATCAATTAAATGATAAAATAATCGTCCACAGCGATTATTTCGTAGTTTTGCAGTAGAGAAATCTATGGAAAATATTCAGCAACAGCTTATTGAATTACTAGAAACCCGACGTAAAGAGGGACTATTCAGACAATTGGCTTTGCTCGAAGGACGCGTGGATTTCTGCTCCAATGATTATTTAGGTTTAGCCTCAGATACCGTGTTGGCTGCAAAAATCGCCAGCGATTTCGAAGCCTTGCCAGCTGCTTTTCGAAAAAATGGATCCACTGGTTCCCGGCTAATTTCAGGACATTCCGCACTCATCGAAAAATTCGAAAAAGAATGCGCCATCTTTCACGGTGCTGACGCCGCTTTGCTTTTCAGTTCCGGATATGATGCAAATATCGGTTTGATCTCTTCTGTGCCGCAAGAAGGCGACGTAATTTTCTGCGATAAGCTTTTACATGCGAGTTTGATTGATGGATTACGACTTTCTAAAGCTGAAAGACGCATATTTAAACATAATAATCTAGACGATTTGATTCATTTACTAGATCAATACCCCGTCGAAACACGCAAGTGGATCGTCGTGGAATCGGTCTATTCCATGGATGGAGATTTAGCTCCTTTGCAGGAATTAGTGGATTTGAAAAATACATACCAGGCTGAACTCATCGTCGATGAGGCGCATGCTGGAGGAATTTATGGCACGCAAGGCCAAGGGATTGTACACGAATTAGGTTTGTGCGAGGAGGTTTTTGCTCGGGTAATTACCTTCGGAAAAGGCTGGGGAAATGCAGGAGCGTTGGTCTTGGGGTCTTTGGCCCTCAAAGAATACCTCGTGAACTTTGCCCGACCGTTTATCTATTCGACGGCACCTACTCCGGCACATGTATCCGCCTTATTAAGCACTTTGCACTATTTGCCGTCCCAAAACGAAGCCAGAGAAAAACTGCAAAATAACATCAAATTCTTCCATGAAAACATCCAATCAGATGCCTGGGGAGAAAGCGATTCCGCCATTCAAACATTCTTCGTCACCGGAAACGAGGCCGTGCGTGCGAAGGCCGCCTCTGCCAGCGAATTCGCCATTAAACCGATTGTTTACCCTACGGTGGCTAAAGGAAAAGAAAGAATTCGCATTACTTTAAGCGCATTGCACGCAAAAGAACAAATTCTAGCACTCATTAAAGCACTCGAATGAAACAATTTATCGTTGCCGGCATAGGTACTGAAATTGGGAAAACTGTCGTCTCAGCGATTTTAACAGCTGGATTGAAGGCAGATTATTGGAAGCCGGTCCAAGCGGGGGATTTAGATCAAGGCGATGCGTATTGGATTCGCCGCTGGGTGCCATCTGCTACCGTCCATCCGTCGACTTATGCCTTAACGCAACCGATGTCGCCACACAGTGCGGCCGAGATTGATGGAATTACGATAGACCTTGCTGCATTTAAAATACCTACCGATCAGACGTTAATCATCGAATTAGCGGGAGGAATTATGGTTCCCTTGAATGATTCGCAGACGAATTTAGACCTTATCAAACACCTGAATCTACCGGTCATTTTAGTTAGCAAAAACTATTTAGGCAGCCTAAATCATACGCTATTAAGTTATGAGTTGTTAAAGCAACACGGCATTCCGATGGCTGGAATCGTATTCAATGGCCCTGAAAATCCGTCGGGAGAAAAATTCATTTTGAATCATACGGGTTTGGCGCTTATTTTACGCGTTAATACAGAAGAAGAACTAAATGAAGCGGTTATCGCTTCGTATGCTGATAAAATC
>CAIVPV010000093.1 GCA_903907915.1 uncultured Cytophagaceae bacterium | reverse complement strand
CGCACCCCAGTCGATGAAATCATCGTTCACTAAAGTGCTTAAATCAGCAATCGGCTTTAATAAATCGTAGAAATATTTCTCGCCTTGGCGATCGTAATAGCTGTGGAAATATTCGTCAGCATTGGCGTTCTCTTCGAAGTTATTCAATAGCGTGCGCAATACTTTTGGTCCTCTTTTAGAAGGAACTTTTATTACTTTATCAGCGATTTTTCCTTCGCCATTTCCTAAAGTAGCGCCGCCTAATAAGACTTGTAGTGCCGGTAAAACGCGTTTGTCAGCGGCTTTCAATGATGAACCGTGGAAACCGATAGATGCCATACTATGTTGGCCGCAGGCGTTCATGCAGCCGGAAATTTTGATTTTCATCGCACTGTCGTGGATCAAGGATGGGAATTCTTCGGTGATGACCGCCTCTAATTTTGAGGTGATATTCGTGGAATCTGAGATCGCTAAATTACACGTGTCCGTTCCCGGGCAGGCCGTGATGTTCGCGATGGAATTCGCTCCCGGAGCTGCTAATTCGTGTGCGTCTAATACGGAATATACGTAGGCCAAATTCTCAGATGGCACATATTTTAGCATCAAACCTTGATTAATCGTGATGCGAACATCGTCGCCGATATAACCAGTTAAAGCCTCGATTAAAGAGCGAGACGTAACACTTCCAATATTACCATTCAGGATTCTTACGTAAACCGCGTGGAATCCTTTTTGCTTTTGTTCAAAGGTATTCGTTGCTAACCAAGTCGCATAAGCTTCAGTGGTAGGGGTAGCCACAGAAGCCACTAATGTAGGCGGCGTAACCTCCCAAGCCGTAGCCGACGGAATGGCAACTGAATGATTTTTTAAGGCTTTAGTTTCTGCTTGTACCAGATCCATAAATGCTTCGAAACCGATCTTTTGGATCAAGAATTTCATACGCGCCTTGTGACGTGAATTGCGTTCTCCGTGGCGATCGAAAACGCGTAAAACGGCCTCGATGAAGGGAATTACTTTGTCTTCCGCTAGGAATTCGTGTGCCACGTGAGCGAGCATCGGTTGTGCGCCTAAGCCACCGCCCACGACTACTTTGAACCCGCGTTCGCCGTCCACGATTTTGGGAATAAAACCCATATCGTGTAAATAGGCTAGCGAGGTATCTTCGTCTGTATTCGAAAAGGAAATCTTGATCTTGCGACCCATTTCTTGGCAGATCGGGTTGCGCAAAAAGTAACGGAATGCCGCATCAGCGTGCGGGCTTACGTCAAAAAGTTCTTTCGGGTCGATTCCAGAAGTGGGGGAGGCCGTGATGTTGCGCACCGTGTTTCCACAAGCCTCGCGTAAAGTGATATCGTCCTCTTCTAATTTTGCCCAAAGTTCCGGCGTACGGTCCAGCGACACATAGTGAATCTGTATATCTTGACGCGTCGTTAAATGCAGGTTTCCCGTTGAGTATTCGTCTGAAATGTCAGAAATTCGCTTCCATTGGCGGAATTGAATCTTGCCATAAGGTAATTTAATGCGGATCATTTGCACCCCTTGTTGGCGTTGTCCATAGACACCGCGCGCGAGACGAAGACTTCTGAATTTCTCCTCGTGAATCTCGCCAGCCTTGAATTGAGCGATTTTTTTCGCTAAATCCAGGATGTCTTTTTCAACGACCGGGTTTTCTATCTCAGAGCGGAAACTTTGCATAATTAATTCTTGAAATATTTATAAAGTCTATATAATATATAGAGTAGGTGCAAATCTACGAAATTACCTTTTATTGCCAAAGAATTTTTATATTCGTTTTCAAAATCTTTAAACGATGAAAAAACTATTAACGATTCTTTTTTGCGCTTTAACTCTTTCACTTACGGCACAAATCGGGAAAGACCCGGCTGGCGTGCAAGTCGTGAAGACGAAACATTCCATTACAATCGCCGGCAAGGTGATTAATTACACGGCGACCACCGGTTATATGCACATGAAGGCAGATACGGGTAAGGTTTTGGCCAAAATCTTCTTCACCTACTATTCTAAAGACGACGAAGACGGAGCCAAGCGCCCCGTCACTTTCACCTTCAACGGTGGCCCAGGTTCCGCCTCTTTATGGTTACACATGGGCGGCGTAGGTCCTAAACGCGTAGTCTTGAAAGACGACGGCACCGCCACCGCAGCTCCTTATTCCTACGTTCCCAACGAATTTTCTTGGTTAGATAAAACGGATTTAGTCTTCATCGACCCCGTTTCGACCGGCTATTCCCGCGCTGTGGGCGAGTCAGCAAGCAAATACCACGGTTACGTAGAGGACATCAAATCCGTGGGCGACTTCGTGCGCAACTTCTTAAGCCGCTACGATCGCTGGGCCTCGCCTAAATTCCTAGCCGGCGAAAGCTACGGTACAACCCGTGCCGCAGGATTATCGAAATTCTTGCAAGACGAACACCGCATCTACATCAATGGCGTCATCTTAATCTCGGCGGTATTAAACTTTGGCACAAACGATTACAACATCGGAAACGATCTACCTCGTGCACTATATATTCCATCTTACACAGCCGCAGCCTGGTACCACAAAAAATTAGCCCCAGCCTTACAGGCGAGACCTATCGCTGACGTATTGAAGGAATCAGAGCAATGGGCGATCGGACCCTACGCGACAGCCTTAATCAAAGGCGGCTGGATGTCTGACGCAGAAAAATCGGCTATCGCTGAGAAGATGGCTTACTATACCGGCCTTTCCAAAGAGCTTTGCCTTCAAGCGAACCTACGCCTAGACGAAAACCGTTTCTACAAAGCCTTGCGCCGCGCTGACGGACTTTCCATCGGTCGCTTAGACGCCCGTTTCACCGGCCGTAACCTAGACGACGCCGGCGAATACGTGGATTTTGATCCCTCTTTCGCGAACATCGACGGACCTTTCACAGCCACCATTAACGATTATCTATCCAAAGAATTGAAGTTCACAGAGGAGAAAGGCTACAACGTCTTCGGCGAAGTATACCCTTGGTCTTATAAAAACGTCCAAAATAAATACCTGAACGTCGCGGAAAGTCTTCGCGATGCGATGGCCAAAAACCCGAACCTCAAAGTCTACCTCGGCTGCGGCTACTACGATTTCGCAACCCCCTATTTCACGGCGGTTTACGACATCGAGCACATGTTCTTGCGCCCGGAGCAACGCTCCCGCGTAGACATTAAATCCTACGAATCTGGCCACATGTACTATATCCACAAACCATCCTTGATCCAATTCAAGAAGGATATCGATTCCTTTTTCGATTCGTCGAAATAATTTGCTATTTTTGCAACCCCACGGGCGCTTATAGAGGGGTGTCCGAGTGGTTTAAGGAGCACGCTTGGAAAGCGTGTGTAGGTCTCAAGCTTACCGAGGGTTCGAATCCCTTCCCCTCTACGAAGCCTCTCAGCGTTAGCTGAGGGGCTTTTTTTCATATGGGGCCGAGTATTGTGCTCGCATAGTTAATCGGCCCCATATGAAAAAAGAACAGGATTCGCGAAGCGAATGCTGTAGGCTTTGTGCTAGATGCCCTGCGGGCTGACAGCGGAACGGAGTGGAGCTGTCACTCCCGTTGTGAAATATCAAGTAATTGATAATCTGCATTTTTCTACAAAATTCTCTTTCAAAAACGATGTAAAAGTTACCTAATAAGCTAACTTTGTGTTGTGAAAATACAACCACTAAGACAAATACGTTATTATAAAGACTTTTACCTTGACTTCTTTGGGAAACTAAACCCGGGAGTGAAGAAGAAGTTCAACTGGACTTTGCAATTTATTTCGGTAGTACCCCGAATACCTGAGAAATATTTCAAACACTTGGCCGGTACGTCAGGACTGTATGAAATACGAGTGGAAGTGGGATCTGATATTTTTAGAGTGTTTAGTTTCTTTGATAAAGGGCAATTAATCATATTAGTAAATGGATTTCAAAAGAAGTCTCAAAAGACCCCTTCTAATGAAATTGAAAAGGCTGAAAAACTTAAAAAACAATACTTCGATGAAAAAGATGAATAATAATTTAACCTCATTTGAATCCCACATTGAAGAACAATATGGGAAAAGGGGATCTAAAATGAGGGAAGAATATGAAGAAGGTTTTGAGGCATTCAAGCTAGGTGCGATGCTTCAAGAGCTTCGAAAAGAACAGGGATTAACCCAAGAGCAACTTGCTCAAAAATGTGGTACTACGAAGACCTATATTTCACGCATAGAAAACAATGCAAGTGACATTCGCCTTTCTACTTTGATGAGAATAATTAGGGAAGGACTTGGAGGGCAATTGAAGTTCAGTGTAGATCTTTTGAATGATGCTAAGAGTTTGTCTGGAGTGATCAATTTGCCGGAAAATTATGATCATAAAAAGGAATATCAAAAACACATTGTCAGTAAATATTCGAATTAATATTCTTCTTTTTTTTTTGGCTTTATCAATAGATATTTAGAAGCTTTCATTTTTAAACTTTTAGGTTAATATTTACCTAAAATAAATAAACCTATAAGTTAATATGAAAAACCTCATCATCTTCCTCCTCCTTTTAAACTTCTCTGCCCACGCACAATGGGTCGAACTATTAAACGGCCGAGACCTAACAGGCTGGAAAACCAGCGAGAATCCCAACTCATTCCAAGTGCAAAATGGCGAACTAGTAGTCGCAGGACCACGCGGACATCTCTTTTATGATGGTCCCGTAGGCAATCATAATTTCCAAAACTTCGAAGTAAAAGCAATCGTGAAAACATACCCTGGTGCAAACTCTGGCTTGTATGTTTGTACGGCGTTCCTTGAAAACAACTGGCCTTCTCAAGGATACGAAATCCAAGTCAACAATTCACACACCGATTGGCGTAGAACCGCAAGCCTTTATGGTATTATAGACACCGCTGAAAAATTAGTGCACGATGAAGAGTGGTTTGAATTGTACGTGAAAGTGGAAGGAAATCACATAACTACGAGAATCAACGGAAGAACGGTAGTCGATTTTGTAGAACCAGCTGGAAGAACTGATAATAGACGAATTCAACCTGGAACTATCGCCATTCAGGCACATGATCCTAAGAGCAGGATCGCTTATAAAAGCGTTCAGGTAAAATTGAACTAAAAAAAAGAGGAGCTTTTTCGAGCTCCTCTTTTTTATTTTCTAACATTCTGATTACAAATCTACTGCTTCTCCGTAAGCCGCTTCTGTCGCGCCTTTGAGGGCTTCTGACATCGTTGGATGCGGGTGAACTGATTTCATAATCTCGTAAGCCGTGCTTTCTAATTTGCGAACCACCACCGCTTCAGCAATCAATTCCGTTACGTTGTAACCGATCATGTGCGCGCCTAATAATTCACCGTATTTGGCATCATAAATAACTTTTACGAAACCTTCGCGAGCACCCGCAGCGGTTGCTTTTCCAGAGGCTACGAACGGGAATTTACCCACTTTGATATCGTATCCTGCCTCTTTCGCTTTCTTTTCTGTCATACCTACAGACGCGATTTCTGGCGTGCAATAGGTACATCCTGGGATATTAGAGTAGTCTAATGCCTCGGTTTTATGACCCGCGATTTTCTCTACACAGATAATTCCTTCTGCTGTAGCTACGTGTGCCAAAGCCGGACCAGGAGTCACATCGCCAATCGCGAAATAACCCGGAATATTTGTCTCGTACCAAGCATTCACTGGGATTCGACCTTTATCTACGATAATACCCACTTCTTCTAAGCCGATGTTCTCTAAATTACAGATAACACCCGCCGCTGAAAGCACGATATCGCATTGAATCTCTTGATTTCCGGTTGGAGTTTTGATGCTCACTTTGCAACCTTTTCCTGTCGTATCCACTGACTCCACGCTAGAAGACGTCAAGATATCGATACCCATTTTCTTGTATTGCTTCGCTAATTCTTTAGAAACATCCTCATCCTCTACAGGAACGACGTTTGGAAGGAATTCAACAATCGTCACTTTCGTTCCCATCGCCGCATACACATAGGCAAATTCAACGCCGATCGCACCAGAACCGATAATGACCAACGAATCAGGACGTTTTTCCAAACTCATCGCCTTGCGGTATTCGATGATTTTTTCGCCATCAATTGGGATATTAGGTAATGCACGTGCACGAGCACCCGTCGCAATCATGATATTTTTTCCATCGTAAACGGTTTTCTTTCCGTCCGCGTCGGTTACTTCGACTTTCTTACCAGGCTGGATTTTTCCAAAACCCATAATCACGTCAATCTTATTTTTCTTCATCAAAAACTGAACGCCTTTGCTCATGCTATCAGCCACGCCACGAGAACGGGCGATAACCGCAGAGAAATCAGCTTCAGCGCCTTTTACGGTGATACCGTAATCTGATGCGTGCTTAATATATTCGAAAACTTGGGCAGATTTCAAAAGGGCTTTCGTAGGTATACATCCCCAGTTAAGGCAAATGCCGCCTAAGGATTCCTTTTCCACGACTGCACATTTTAAACCTAATTGAGAAGCTCGGATAGCTGCTACATAACCTCCTGGGCCTGAGCCTACCACGATCAAATCGTATTGTTGCGCCATTTTATTACTTGATTTAAATGAATGAGGCCGCAATTTAGCACAAAATCGGGTATATTTGCACTTTATTAAGTAGAAAAACACATGACTAGAGACAGGTTCAATGACCTGAAAGCCAGAATAGAGGCTTTAAGGAGGTATCTTTGACTACGATCACAAGAAATATTTAATCTCTGAACTAGAGACGGTGACCTTGGATCCCGAGTTTTGGAATAATCCAGACAAAGCAGAAAGAACGATGCAAGAAATGCGTGGGCTGAAGTTTTGGACGGATGGATTCGATAAACTCGCGAACGCACAAGACGATTTAGAAACCATCTGGGAATTTTACGAAATGGGCGAAGCGACCGAAGTGGAAGTGGATGCAGAAGGCGAGAAGCTGGAATCAAACCTGGAGGCTTTGGAATTCCGCAAGATGATGTCTGAGGAAGGCGATAATATGAGCGCCGTGTTAGAGATCAATGCTGGGGCCGGTGGAACAGAATCCCAAGACTGGGCCGCGATGCTTTTGCGTATGTACCACATGTGGGCAGAAAAAAATGGTTTCAAGGTGCGTTTAGTAGATGAAAATCCAGGGGACGTAGCGGGTATAAAATCGGTAACCATCGAGGTAGATGGTGAATTTGCCTACGGAAATTTAAAATCGGAGAATGGGGTGCATCGTTTAGTGCGTATTTCCCCATTTGACTCTAATGCCCGTCGCCACACGTCTTTTGCATCTGTCTACATTTGCCCTTTAGTGGATGATACGATCGAAATTGAAATCAATCCGGCAGACATTGACTGGGATACCTTCCGTTCCGGTGGAGCTGGGGGCCAAAACGTCAACAAAGTCGAAACCGCCGTTCGCTTAACTCACAGACCCTCTGGAATCATCATCGCTTGCCAGCAAGAACGTTCGCAATTAATGAACAAAGAGGTGGCCTTACGACTTTTGAAGTCTAAATTATACCAAATCGAAATCGATAAACGTAATGCCGCACGTGCTGAAGTAGAAGCGGGGAAGAAGAAAATCGAATGGGGTTCACAGATCAGATCTTATGTATTAGACGATCGCCGCGTGAAAGATCACCGTACGAATTACCAAACATCGAATACGGATGCGGTGTTAGACGGGGAGATTAATGAGTTTATTAAGGCGTATTTGATGGAGAACTAAGTCACTAGTCTCTAGTCACTAGTCGCTAGTCGGGAGTCACTAGGCTTTTTCGACCGATTCTTCTGACGAAGCTACCGCTGTTTCGGTTTCTTGCTCTAGCGATGCTAGGTAATCGAGTAATAAATCTTTTGCATACGAAAGGGCTAGTGCCAGTGCATAGGATTTAATCGCATCGCCCACGAAAGAGCCTTTTTTCTTAGATCCTGAGAATACAGAATATAGCAAATAGCCACCTGCCAAAATTCCACCAGCAATCAGCATCTGATTACCCACCTTCTTATATTCGGTTACGGTTTCAGTTAGTTGTTCTTGAATGGCCGCCGCTTGGCTTTCTAATTCCTCCCTTTTCTCTTTATTCTGACTCATTTTCGCGCGGTTTTAGGGATAAAAAAAGAAATATACTGGCTAAACCAATGATGGCAGCCACGATGAAATAGCCTAAAAAATGACTTTCTAAAGCCTGATTGATCCACTCCGAGCCTCCTAAAAGAAGGAAAAATAAGGTAATTCCGAATCCTGTAGCGACTAAAAACAGTTTGAAAATTCGAATAAAAATCTCCTCTAGTTTTTCCTGAATATCTAACTTGATGATCTCAAATTGTGTCTTGAGATATCCAGTGATCAATTCAACTAGGCGGTTATTTTCGAAAAAACCCATGGTTTATTTTTGCTTTAACTTCGCTTCGATCGAGTGTTGCGTATGCGGAACTAAACGTAAACGTTCTTTTGAAATCAATTTACCAGAATCAATGCAAACGCCATAAGTGCCATTTTTGATGCGCATTAAGGCATTTTCTAGGTTCTGAGCGAACTTCATTTGGCGAACTGCTAACTGATTTAAATTTTCCTTCTCAGCTGTTTCCGCCCCGTCTTCCATCACTTTCGAGTTTCCGGATGTAGCGTCAGTACCTGTGTCGTTTTTTCTATTCAGCGCCTCTCTTAAATACTTTAATTCTGCGTTTGTATCCTCTAATTTTCCTTTGATAATCCCCTCAAACTCTTTTAAATCTTCAGCAGAGTATCTTTGTTTTTCTTCGTTCGCCATAAAACTTCTTAAAATGTATTCTTTATAATAGAGCGCAAATATAATTAGCTCGATTGGAATAAGGTAATGAAACGGATAAAATCTCTGACAAATTTTTTAAGCCCTGTTTTTCAAGGGTTTAAGCCAGTCTTGATAGCCTTTTATGGCCAAAATTGTGAAAACAAAATATAGCGCAGCCGTCGCCCACAAACCTTTTTGCAGATACATCACGATGTAGATAATATCCGCACCTATCCAAACAAGCCAGTTTTCAATTTTTCGTTGCGTGGCTAACCAAGTTCCGTATATACTTAACCCGGTTAGCGTTGCGTCTAAAAAAGGAAAGCTAACCTCGGGGAAATAGTTCAAATGTAAAAATCCAGACCCAACACCGAAAAGCAAAGCGACGGCTAATCCGGCGGACAGTTGCGCAATAGTCGATTTCTCCGGCTTCCAATCCTGTTCAGATCGTGACCAATTCCACCATCCATAAACCGCCATTAAGATGAAAAAGCCTTGTAATTCCATGTCGGAATAAAGGCTATTCTGCCAAAATACGATCCCATAAAGTCCAGAGGCAATACTATTGAATACCCAGGCCAAGCTCTTTTTTGACATACTCAAGAGCACTCCGCCTAAGGAAGCTATTATGGCCAAAATTTCGACAATGCTCATACCTTAGGTTGATTTTTCTGATAAAAGGCACAGAAGTGCGTGATTTCACATTTTGCGCATTGCGGCGTTCTAGCTAAACAAATATAACGCCCATGCAAAATCAACCAATGGTGTGCTGTTGCAATCACTTCATCAGGTAAATTTTTAATCAAAACCATCTCCACTTTTAATGGAGTAGTAGCCGTCTTAGGTACTAATCCCAATCGCTGCGAAACTCGAAATACGTGGGTATCCACCGCCATCGCAGGTTGGTTGTATATCACAGAAGCAATAACATTCGCCGTTTTGCGGCCTACTCCAGGTAAACTCTGTAAATCGTCCATTGTCTCTGGGACTTCGCCGGCGAAGAGGTCGGTGATTTTTTGGCCTAAACCTAAAAGGTGTTTCGCCTTATTATTCGGATAAGATACGGATCGGATATAGGAAAAAATCTCCTCTACGCTAGAATCCGCGAGGGATTTCGCATCAGGAAATCGCTTAAATAGGGCAGGAGTGACCTGATTTATACGCTTATCCGTGCATTGCGCCGACAACACCACGGCGACTAATAATTCGAAGGGATTGGTATACTGTAATTCCGTCTCCGCCTCAGGAAACCGAGTCGAAAAATGCTCCACAAATGCCTGAAAACGCTCCTTCTTTAACATCTATTATAATCCTTTTGATATCGTCCAAAACCAATTCAAAGCCACTAATGCTATTAAAATAACTGCCACTAATGGCTGTCTGCATTTACTTTCCACCCAAAGATAAGCTCGAAAGACCCTATCCCCACCGCTAATCCAATCGAAAATTACACCAAAGGGTAACAATAAAGCCGCCCCCACTAAGATCCCCAATGGATTACCTCCTAAGAAATCCCCTTGAATAAAGCGGGTTGTACCGCAGGCTGGACAAGGAATTCCGGTGAGGGTTTTGAAAAAACAACTAAAAGAAGTGCCGGTCCACAGATACGTGATTCCAACAGAACAAGTGAATAGGATAGTTATGTAGAGCTTATTGCGGCCCATTAAAATAGATAGGGTTGTAGCTTTGCAAAATTCTTTTCGCGTGTTGCATCCATAATCAGGAACCAATCTACGACGGTCCAGATTCCTAATCCTCCGCAAGTAATCAGTTTTCCGATACCTAATCCGATGTCCCCAATTAGGAAACGATCTACCCCAAAATGCCCTCCAACAATCGATACGATCAATGAAACGGTAGGGTCTTTAATGCCTAAACTTTGGAGAATTATCCATTGCGAATCATCTAAAGCGAGTAATTTTTCGCGAATAAAAGACAATTGATATGTTTCGAAACTTTTCGAATGTGTCAATAAAAAGAGGTCAACTTTAGATGAGTCCATTGGTGTAGATTTTTACTAAAATTAGCCAGATTTTCTGAATAAAAAAGCCCCTAGTGTGCTAGGGGCTTTTTACTTTTACGCGCATGTTCGAGAATTTTCTCGAGACTCCTGTCGGAGGGCTCTAAATAAGCCGAATTCAGCAAATTTTGGACCTGTTTTAAACGAGCTAATTCTAGTTTCTCGTCTTCATTTAATGTTTGCTGGAACCCTATTTCAGGTTCATAAAGGTTTTTAATCAGGTCATTTGGGGTAGAGTTTTTTGTCATAGGCAAGGTCTTGTTTCTCTAACATTTTTCGCAGGTTAATGAGCGCATAACGCATGCGGCCTAGTGCGGTATTAATACTTACTTGGGTTAAATCAGCAATTTCTTGGAAGCTTAATTCTTCGTAATGGCGCATCACGAGTACTTCGCGCTGTTCATCAGGAAGTTTTTTTATCAAGTCCTTGATATTAACGATCAAATCTTCTTTTAATTGTTTGTCCTCTGAACTTTCTTCCGAAAATTGAAAACTATTCCAAAGAGGGGAGCCATCATCCAACACAATCTTAGGATAACGCTTCTCTTTACGGAAGTGATCGATGGCCATATTGTGGGCAATGCGCACGATCCAAGGCAGGAATTTACCTTCTTCGTTGTATTTGCCATTTGTGATGACATCTACCGCTTTTATATAAGTCTCCTGTAAAAGGTCTTCCGCAATGTAGCGGTCCTTTACAATCAGATAAATAGTTGTATAAACTTTAGATTTACTACGATTCAGAAGCGTCTCGAACGCTTTTGAATCACCTTGGATGTATGCGGAAATTAGCGCTGCATCGTTAACGGGTATTTTGCTCATAAAAAAGTAAAATGGTTAACGTAGAGGTTTATCTCATGCAATAGGGTCTATTTTGGGCGAATTGAATTGTTTTTCTTTCGCAAATTAGAAAAATCTTTTTAAAAACAAAACCATATTAATTTTTGAATAAAAAATTGTCACAAAATTTGGAAGCTCATTTTAATTCTTAATTTTGGATTCCTAAACTCAAAATAAAAAAATGAAAAATCTACGTTCTATTGTGTCAGCATTGGCCCTGACTTGTTTGGCCTTTATTTCTAATGCTCAAAAAGCAGCTGATTATGCTGGTGAATATACGATGAGCGAAAATCCTTATGTAAAAGTTTTAAAGCTTGCAGATAAGGACGGTAAATTAATTATGTCAGCTGAAGGATTTCCTGATACGGAATTAACAGCAGGTACAAAAGCGGATGCCTTCGTTTTAGGCGGAATGGGTGGCGAAATTTCGTTTACTCGTGTAGCTGGCGCTGTGACTAAATTAAAAATTGAAGCGCAAGGTCAAACTTTGGAAGGCGTAAAAGCAGGTGCAGCAGTAGTAGCATCAGCTGGCGTGTCAGAATATGCTGCAACATTTAAAATGGCAGATAATGAGTATGTGAAAAAGATGACAGTTACCTCGAAAGATGGTAAGCTTTTAATGTCTTCAGATACGAACCCGTCAGAGGGAGCGGTTTTAACGCCGGCTTCTACTCCAGATACATTTGCAACTACTATTCAAGGATATGAGGCTGAAATTACATTCGGTCGTGCAGCCGGAAAAGTGCAAACGATTAAATTATCAGTAGCTGGTGGCGCTGTAGTGCTTAATGGTACGGTAGAGTAATTAGTTCCAAAATTCGACTAAAAATCATAAAAAAGGGCTTCGTGAAAACGAAGCCCTTTTTTATTTCAATTGCCTGCGGTAGAGCTGAATCGTATTCTCTAAGCCGTAATAGAGGGCATCGCAGATCAGCGCGTGTCCTATGGAAACTTCATCTAATGGATTTACATTCGCTGCGAAGTAGGCTAAATTCTCCAGACTTAAATCGTGGCCAGCATTGATACCTAAGCCGATTTGTTGTGCTCTGAAAGCAGCTTTTCGGTAAGGAGCTACGGCTTGCGTCGGATTTGTTGGGAATGTTATCGCAAAGGGTTCTGTGTATAATTCGATGCGATCAGTGCCTGTTGTGGCAGCCGCCTCGACCATTTCGAGGACAGGATCCACGAAGATGGAGGTGCGAATGCCAGCTTCCTTAAAGGGAGCAATTAAGCGCTTCAATAATTCTTGGTGTTTGATGGTGTCCCAGCCGTGGTTGGAGGTGATTTGGCCTAATACATCAGGTACTAAGGTCACCTGCTCCGGTTTTACCGCCAAAACCAATTCCACAAAAGAGGCTTCCAACGGATTTCCTTCGATGTTAAACTCTGTCGTCACCACCTCTTTCAACATGTAAACGTCCCTGTAGCGAATGTGACGTTCATCTGGTCGTGGGTGAACCGTAATTCCTTGTGCACCAAAACGTTCGCAATCCAAAGCCACCTGGATCAGATCCGGGTTATTTCCACCCCGCGAATTACGCAAAGTGGCAATTTTATTGATATTGACGCTGAGTCTGGTCATTAGATCAGGTGGTGAGCTGCTAGGTATTCTACGATTTGAACGGCATTCGTTGCTGCACCTTTACGTAAGTTGTCAGCAACGATCCACAGATTCAAGGTATTCTTTTGGGATTCATCACGGCGAATACGACCGACAAAAACCTCATCTTTCCCGTGTGCCGTAATCGGCATCGGATACAGGAAGTTTTTCGGATCATCTTGAACGATAATTCCCTCTTCTTTTTCCAAAATCGCACGTACCTCAGCCAGATCAAAATCATTCTCGAACTCGATATTGACTGCCTCTGAGTGACCGCCGATCGTAGGAATACGAACCGTCGTCGCTGTAACGGCGATGGAATCGTCCATCATGATCTTGTTTGTCTCTAAAATCATCTTCATCTCCTCTTTCGTGTAGCCATTATCCAAGAATACATCGATGTGAGGCAAAACGTTTAAGTCGATTTTGTGTGGATATACTTTTGCATAATCCGTTTTTCCAGCGCGTTCATCAAATAATTGATCCACAGCCGCCTTGCCTGTTCCGGTTACGGATTGGTAGGTAGAAACGACTACACGCTTGATTTTGTATTTTTTGTGCAAAGGATTTAACACGACTACCATTTGGATGGTCGAGCAATTCGGGTTTGCTATGATTTTATCTTCCGCGGTTAAGGTGCTCGCATTGATTTCTGGGACGACTAATTTTTTTGTCGGATCCATACGCCAAGCAGATGAATTGTCTACTACGGTGATGCCAGCTGCGGCAAATTTAGGAGCCATTTCTAGTGAGCTGCTTCCGCCTGCAGAGAAAATGGCTACGTTTGGTTTCATCGAAATCGCAGTTTCATAACCCACCACTGTGAAGTCTTGGCCTTTAAAATGGATCTTTTTACCAATCGAACGCTCGGATGCGACCGGGATCAACTCGGTGACAGGAAAATTTCTTTCCGCTAATACTTTTAAAATTTCTCCGCCTACTAGCCCAGTGGCGCCTACAACTGCAACTTTCATTCTATTTATTTTATAAAGGATAGGTAATTCCAATTCCCACAGACCCTGTGGAACCTAATTTAATGCCCATTTGGGCCTTTGTTAATTCGTTATATCGTTTTAATGCTCTGTTGAAATGTTTATTACTAACGGTTCCGATGTAGATGTTTGCTATGGCAACTCCTCCCACCGCTGACCAGTAAAAGCCATCCGATATGCTTCCTTTACTCAAATAGGTAGAAAAAGCGAATACCGTAGAGAAGCCGGCTAACCAGTTAGAAAGTTTACGTTGACGTTTGAATTTCAAGAACTCGACACTGATTTCTGGGTCCCTGGCTTCCATTAAGGGTATTTGTAGGGCCAAAGGATGATCAATAATCTGCCTGTCATATATAAATTTTCTACTCCATCCTCCCTGCATGTCTTCAATCGGAATTAATTTTTTTTCTTGAGCAGAAGCGCAATAGCTGAATGCAAACAAAAAGAAAAGTAAGATCCTGATTTTCACTTAAAGCGGGGATTTTGGCTAGCAAAATTAGGGCTTAAATCAGGAAATCGAAAGGAAAATCAACGAAAATCGTATACCTGCGAGGGGCAAATGGCTAAATCTAGTTGAATATCGTGGCTTTCGACGTCCTCAATCAATTCTACTGGCTCGAATAGGCTGATGCCTATTTTCAAACAATCGGGTCTGCATAAAGCTAAATACCGATCATAAAAGCCTTTTCCGTAACCTACGCGATGCCCATTTTTGTCAAAGGCTACAAGAGGTACTAAAATGACATCGAAAGAAGCAGGTTCCATGATCATTCCACCGACGGGTTCTGGGATACCCCATTCGGATATATCGAACTCCGAGGCCAAAACCATTTCCATTGATCCACCCGTTGAAATTACCCGTGGAAAAGCAAAGGAACCTTCAAGCGGATCTAAACTGATTTCTTTGCGGTGGGGAATGGCTTTGAAACTGGCAACGATTGACTCGGCACTGAGTAAGGGAGGTAAATAAGAAAGGATGGCGTTCTCGCACAGAGCATATTCGTCTTCGCTTAATTGCGCCCGTTGCGCCGCCACTATTTTTCGAATCTCAGCCTTCTTCATATTCAAACCTAGGTAATTGCTTTCAGAATACAAATCATCACGTGAGATGTTCGGTATAATTTTGTATTTTTGCCTCAATTTTGCCGATTATTTTAATTTAACCCCGCACGTCTGTGAGCTTTAAGGAATACAAAAATTTAGATTACGCCGCTTTGGCAGATGAAATTCTAGATTTCTGGAACGCGAATAACATCTTTGAAAAATCCATCTCGACTAGAGAGGGACAGCCGACGTTTACGTTTTTTGAAGGACCTCCTTCTGCTAACGGAACGCCAGGAATTCACCACGTGATGGCGCGGGCGATTAAGGATATTTTTTGCCGTTACCAAACCTTAAAAGGTAAGCAGGTTAAACGTAAAGGGGGCTGGGATACACACGGATTACCCGTAGAATTGCAGGTAGAGAAGGAATTAGGCATTACGAAAGAGGCTATTGGTAAGACGATTTCGGTCGAAGAATATAATAAAAAATGCCGCGAAACGGTGATGAAGTTCACGGATCAGTGGAATGATTTGACGGAGAAAATGGGTTACTGGGTGGATTTAGAAAACCCCTATGTGACTTATCAGGCGGACTATATTGAGAGTGTTTGGCACATATTAAAGCGTTTATACGATAAAGGTTTATTATACAAAGGCTACACGATTCAACCCTATTCGCCAGCGGCGGGAACGGGTCTTTCGTCCCACGAATTGAACCAGCCAGGTTGCTACCGCGATGTGAAGGATACGTCTTTGACGGCGCAATTTAAGACGATAAAGACTGCAAAATCGGAGTTTTTGTTCAAAGCTTCAGGCGATGCTCCAGTCTATTTATTGGCTTGGACGACCACGCCTTGGACCTTGCCTTCGAACACCGCTTTGACCGCTGGAAAGAATATTTCCTATGTGTTAGTGAAGACCTTTAATCCGTACACCTACGTGCCGGTTTATGTGGTGTTGGCCAAAGACTTAGTCAAAAACTACTTCCAAGCTACTGCTGAAAACGGCGATTTTGCCGCTTATGAGGCGGCAGAGAAAAAACCTCAAGCAATACCTTACCAGATCGTTGCCACCTGCAAAGGTTCTGATATAGAGGGAGTGGAATACGAGCAGTTGATGCCGTATGTGCAGCCATCGGCGCCAGCATTCCGCGTGATTTTAGGGGACTTTGTGACGACAGAAGATGGAACGGGCATGGTGCACACCGCGCCTACATTTGGTGCGGACGACTTTAGAGTAGCCGCTCAAAACGGAATTCCAGCGCTTTTAATTCAAGACGAAAACGGGAAAGATGTCCCCTTAGTGAATCGCCAGGGTCGTTTTGTGGCTCAGGTGACGGACTACGCTTTAGAACCCGTAAAAGAAGCCTACTTAACAGACGAGGAGAAAGAAGTAGAGCGCGTGAAGCAAGGCCGCGACAAATATTTGTCAGTGGATGAGCGCATTGCGATTCAGCTAAAGACCGAAAATAAAGCCTTTAACGTACAGAAATTTGATCACCCGTATCCACATTGCTGGAGAACGGATAAGCCGGTATTGTATTATCCATTGGATTCTTGGTTCATCAAGACGACGGCAGTTAAAGATAAATTAATCGCCTTAAATAAGACGATTCAGTGGAAACCGGAGTCGACTGGAACGGGTCGTTTCGGTAACTGGTTAGAAAATTTAGTGGACTGGAATTTGTCTCGTTCTCGTTATTGGGGAACACCTTTGCCTATTTGGCGGACGGAAGATGGTTCAGAGGAAATCTGCATCGGTTCTTTAGAGCAATTGAAATCGGAGATCGAGAAGGCGCAGGCTTCAGGGGCTTTAACATCAGCGCAATCAGTAGGGAATGCAGCGTTTTTAAATGCTTTATCGGCCGGAGAGGCAGATTTACACCGCCCCTTTGTAGATGAGGTATTCTTGCTTTCTGCTACAGGAAATGTGTTAACCCGTGAGTTAGATTTGATCGACGTTTGGTTCGATTCAGGTGCGATGCCTTTCGCGCAATGGCACTATCCATTCGAAAATCAAGACATATTTAAGCAGAGTTATCCGGCGGATTTCATCTCGGAAGGGGTGGATCAAACGCGTGGCTGGTTCTTTACTTTGCACGCGATTTCGAGTATGCTAGAAGACTCAGTCGCGTTTAAAAACGTAGTATCGACGGGATTGGTTTTGGACAAAAACGGAAATAAGATGTCCAAACGCCTAGGCAACGCCATCGATCCATTCTCCACACTCGCCACCTACGGTGCTGATCCAACACGCTGGTACATGATCACCAACGCGCAGCCATGGGATAATTTGAAATTTGATTTAGCCGGGATTACGGAGGTGCGCAACAAGTTTTTTGGCACATTAACGAATACCTATAATTTCTTCGCTTTATATGCGAATCTTGATGGATTCGTTTCTAAGGGCATTAAAGAGGAGGATTTGACGGAATTAGATCGTTGGATTCTATCTAAATTAATGAATTTGATCGCTGAAGTCGATGAGGCATTTGAGACTTATGAGCCTACCAAGGCGGGTCGTGCCATCCAAGATTTCGTTTGCGATCATTTATCTAACTGGTATGTTCGTTTGTCACGCCGTCGCTTCTGGAATCCAGAAACGGCAAATCAGGCGATTAACGCCGATAAACAAGCAGCTTATGAAACCTTATACCATTGCTTAAAGACGGTGGCGCAATTAATGTCTCCTATCGCGCCGTTCTATGGCGAGTGGTTGTACAAGAATTTGACAGATGAAGAATCGGTTCACTTAACGCATTTTGCGAAAGTGAATCCAAGCCTACAAAACCCAGCACTAGAAACCTCGATGGAATTAGCGCAAGGCATTTGTTCGCTAGTTCACTCGATTCGCAAGGTACACCGCATAAAAGTACGTCAGCCTTTAGCGCAAGTATTAGTGCCGGTATTGCAAGAGTCGGTGAGAGACCAAATCCGTCGCGTAGAAGATCTAATCAAATCAGAGGTCAACGTGAAGGAGGTCAATTATTTGAACGATGCGTCTGGCGTATTAAACAAGAAAGTGAAGCCTAACTTCAAGGCTTTAGGGCCTAAGTTTGGGAAAGATATGAAAGTGGTCGCGGAGGCGATCACGGGAATGTCTGCTTCAGATTTAGCTACCATTGAGTCTGCGGGGTCTTCAAAAATTCAAGGCTTTGAGATTGCTTTAGCCGATATTGAAATTTTGACAGAAGATATGCCGGGTTATTTGACGGCAAGTGAGGGTGGTTTGACGATTGCCTTAGATAATACGCTAACTCCGGAATTAGTTCGGGAGGGGAACGCACGTGAATTCGTGAATCGTATCCAAAACTTGCGTAAAGATTCTGGTTTCGATGTGACGGACAAAATAAATATCCAAGTACAACGTTCGGACGAGGAATGGGCGGCCAGCTTGAATGAATTTAAAACCTATATTTCACAAGAAGTGCAGGCCTTGAGTTTGGAATGGGTGGATTCAGCTTCGACTGAAATTACTTTCGAGGAGTCTAACTTGTTCGTGAATGTCACGGTAGCCTAAAAATATGCGGAAACTCACTTGCTTGATCTTATTGCTTTGTGGGTTTTTGCAGGTGTCAGCGCAGGTATCAGCGCAAAAAGAGGCGCAATCTGAATCGTCCTCCGAATCATTGATGGTGGACGGTATGCGCGCCTACATGAAGGAGGATTTTGGCGAGGCGATTCTTGTTTTCGAGAAGCTCGCTAAAGTGCAAACTCAGGAGCCGGCGGTCTTTTATTATTTGGCCAAAAGCTACCTCGCCGACAAACAACTCACCTCAGCCCGCGCAAATGCCGAAAAGGCAAATTCATTATCGCCCTATTCCTTCGATTATGGGGTGCTCTACGGAGACTTATTGTTAGCGAACAAGGATTATAAGAAAGCTTTGGATTGTTTCGAGAAGCTCTTGGCTTACGACGACCACCGTTTCGATAATGAACCGGACATGATTCGGGTGAAGCAATTTGTGTATTTATCTAAAGGCGATGAGGCGAAAGATCTTGCAGATAAAAACAAATTCTATCTGCAAGCTGCCGATATAGGCCCCGTTCAAGAGGAACTTTGGGTGCGCATCATCCAACTAGATTGGGAATTAAATCGAAAAGAACAAGTCGTAGCTCATGCTTTAGAAGCCCTCGATAATTATCCTCGAATGGCTCCCTGGGTTTATCCCATCTTAGGGGATGCCTACCAGGCGCTAGGAAATAATGTTGCATCTGATGAGGCATTCGAAAAAGCGTTAGCGACAAATCCGAAGGATGATCACGTCCTAAATAATTACAGTTATTTTTTATCGATTAGAAAGGAGAAATTAGCTTTAGCCGATTCGCTTTCTGCGCGTTTAGTGGTAGATCACCCGAAAAATGGAACCTATTTAGATACACGCGCTTGGGTCTTGTTCGAATTAAAGCGCTATGCGGAGGCTCGAGTGGCGATGGAGGTTGCGCTGAAAGATCGGGAAAATGTATCGGCCACCTTGTGGGAACATTATGGTGATGTGCTATTTCGTTTGACACTTATCGATAAAGCCTTGGAAGCCTGGAAGGAAGCTCTACGACTAGATCCGAAGCGAGAATCAGTAGATAAAAAGATTCAAATGCGTCAAATTCCCGAAAATTGAGCTATTTTTGAAATTAAAATACTTCCATATGCGGATTTTTTTTAGTCTTGTTTTCTTGTTTCTGTTAGGTGCCTGTGCTCCTAAGGCGACAGTGACGACTATTCAAGATCCTAAAGTAGATACCATTCGCATTGATTCTACGCCCGTGGCCACAGTTAAACCCGTGGAAATTGTTGATCAACAAGCAACCTCGGACGATTTAAATTTCACTTACTTGAAGGCTAAATCGAAGGTGGTTTGGAAAACCGCAACTAATACGGATAATTACGTGGTAGATATCCGAATGAAGAAGGATAGCATTATTTGGGCGAATATTTCTGTTTCTATGATTTCGGCAGCTGCCGTTTTATTTACGAAAGATCGGATACAATTTTACCATAAGATTAATAACGAATACACGAATTTAACCTATGATAGTTTAAGTACGAGTTTAGGTTTTAAGGTTAACTATGATTTGATCCAAAACATGATTGTAGGCAATCAGCCGTATAAGAAAAATAATACGAGGCGGGTCATTAGGGAAGATGAGAACTTCTTAGTAAAACAGCAGGAGGGCCGTGTGGAAGTAAATAATTGGGTGGGACCTAATCGAAAATTAAAAAAAATATCAGTGAGTGATTTGCCTTCGTCGAACAAATTAACGCTAGACTACGAGGATTTTGCGACGTTGAATTCGGCCATTTTTCCTCTTTCTAGTTCGATTACATTAGACGTAAAAAATAAAGAGAATCAATTTAATCAGACGTTGATTACAATCAAATATTCCAAAGTAGAGCTATTAGAAACTCCTTTGGAATTTCCATTTAAAGTGCCTGCTAAACTTTTAAAGAATTAAACTATTGAAATATTTCGTTTTTATCCTAGGTCTATTATTTACGTTCCATTCTTTCGCTCAGACGGATAAGAAAGCAGCTTTAGAGCAGCAGAAAAAGGATAATTTATCTAAAATCAAAGAGCTTAATTCGATCATATCTCGTACGTCCAAGAAGAAAAAAGCCTCCATGGGGAAGCTGAACGTCTTAAAGGAGCAAATCGGAGTGCAAAAAAAGCAGATCACTGTACTAGAGCAAAATCAACAAATATTAGCAGAAGAAGCCCAAAAATTACGCGAAGAAGGAGATGTGTTGAAAGCGAAATTAGTTCGTTTAAAGAAAGAATATGCCTTGATGATTTATGAGGCTCAGAAATCCTCCACGGTGTATAATAAGATGAGTTTCTTGTTATTGTCGAAGGATTTAGGCGAGTTTGTTAGGCGCTTTGATTACCTCCGCCACTATTCTTCAAACCGTAAAAAGCAGGCTGACTTAATCTTTAAGACGCGTCAAGATTTAATGACTCAGGAGCAAAAAGTGGTTTACAAGAAAAAAGAAGAGAAAAAAGTATTAGTTGAAAAGGAGGGGGAGAAGAAGAAATTAGAGGTATTAAAAACGAAAGAAGATAAGGTAGTTACGGTTTTGACCCAACAAGAAAAAAAGCTGAAAACGGAATTAGAACGTAAAAAATTAGCGGTACGTAAATTAGATAATTTGATTGCTGGAATTGTTCAGCGAGAAATTCAAAAAAGTATTGACCGGGAGCGTAAATTACGTTTAGCGCGCCAAGTAAAGAAAGTAGAAGTGGCGAAGCCAGCACTACCTGAATTGAAAAAAGGGGAGACAACGAAGATATTAGCGGATAAAGAAACGCCTAAGGAGGAAAAGAAGCAGGCCTTAGTAGAGACGAAGAAAACGAAAATAGAGCCAGCACCGGCTCCAGTCGAAGAAAAGAAGATAGAAAGCAATACCTATTATATGAATGCGGATGAAGCAAAATTAGCGAGTTCATTCGCGGCCTTGCGCGGACGCATGCCTTTCCCGGTGCCATCTGGATTTATTTCAGATCACTTTGGTGTACACAAACACCCTTTGCTGAAAGGAGTGATGATTAATAATAATGGAATTGATATTCAAACTTCGCCAGGTTCGCCGGTTCACTCGGTATACGATGGGGTGGTTCAATCGGTGGTGAATATTCCGGGTATTAATATGGTGGTAGCGATTCAACATGGGGATTATTTCACGGTTTACAGTAAACTAGCGAATGTTTCAGTGAGCGTAGGGACGCGTGTAAGAACCGGTCAACGAATTGGTTCAGTGGCTTCAGATGAGGATGGGACGGCAGAGATTAACTTCCAGGTTTGGAAAAATACGGTACGCCAAAACCCAGAGTCCTGGCTTCGTCGCTAAAAAAACTAGAAATTATACAAGACTTTCAAGCTGACATTTCTGCCCT
>CAIVPV010000092.1 GCA_903907915.1 uncultured Cytophagaceae bacterium | reverse complement strand
TGGCCCTTTTTGTGGGCGCCTATCTACACAATCGCAAACAAGCGGTGGCGTGGACGCTACTAGCGGTTTGGGGATCGAATTTGATTTTGAATAATACCTTATATGATGGTTTTTTTCCAGGATTCTCTCTAGGAATTGATGGTTACCACATGCTTGCATTCGCCTTAATTGCTTTATTAGGCCAAAACGCCAACGCGAGCGCCTCTCGCTTTATAGGCACAAATGTGGTAGCAGCAGTTGGATTCTTTTTGATTTCTAATTTTACCTCTTGGGTATCACCTGACCATACCTACACTAGGGATTTAGCTGGATTATTTAATTGCTATGGAGCAGGTATTCCCTTCTTAAAGAATACCATCGCTAGTCAATTCTTATTCTCTGGATTGTTCTTCGGAGCCTTTGAAGTATTGAAAAAACAAGTGCCGGCATTGCGCTAATCACTTAGGCAAATAAAAAAGGGTCGACTCGCAGCTGCAAGTCGACCCTTTTTATTTATTTACTATTTTTAGTTCTTATAGACTTTCCCGTCTTTCATCACAAAGTTTACCTTCGTCATTAATTTTACGTCAGCCACCGGATCTCCTGGCACAGCAATAATGTCCGCTGCCTTACCGACCTCGATGGATCCGATCAGATCACTTTGGCCTAATAAATCTGCCGCACTAACTGTTGCCGAATGAATTGCTTCTAAAACTGGCATTCCTGCTTCATTCATAAGGACAAACTCTTGCGCATTCTTTCCGTGTCCAAATACTCCAGCATCCGTACCAAAAGCAATCTTCACCCCGGCTTTATAGGCTTTAGCAAAGGTTCCTTGAATAATCGGTCCGATGGCAGCTGCTTTCTTAGCGACCATTTCCGGGTAGTAGTTCGGAATCTTAGACGAATCTGCAACCGAACGGCCTGCAATCACCGTAGGTACGTAATAAGTCCCCATTTTTTTCATTAATTCCATCACCTCTTCGTCCATGAATGTTCCATGTTCAATCGAGGAAACTCCGCCTAAAACGGCACGCTTCATGCCTTCTTTTCCATGGGCGTGAGCGGCTACTTTGAAACCGTAATCCTTTGCCGTTTGAACAATGGTGCGTACTTCTTCGTCTGTGAATTGGGCTCCTGAACCGTCTTTAGCATAACTTAAAACACCCCCAGTTGCCGTAATTTTAATTAAATCAGAGCCTTCTTTGTAACGCTGACGCACCGCTTTAGCTGCGTCTGCAATTCCATTCACCACTCCATCTTCAGGGCCTAAATCCTTCTTAAATGCTTCATTAATGCCGTTTGTGTCATCCGCATGACCACCCGTTGTTCCGATCGTAACACCCGCTGTATAAATACGTGGGCCTTCTACTAAACCTTTGTTAATCGCATTGCGAAGGCTAATCACCACGTGGGTGCCTCCTAAATCGCGTACCGTCGTGAAACCAGCCATCAGATTACGTTTAGCATAGACCAAAGCTTGGTAGGCCACATCCCCTGGATTCTTCGTGAAACGATCTAAATAGGCTCCTGGATTTGTTTCTGATTCAAGATGAACGTGCGAGTCGATCAAGCCCGGCATCACCGTTCTATCTTTTAAATTAATGACTACATCGCCTTTTGCTGGACTTAAAAAGCCCTCTGAAACGGCAATAATCTTTCGTCCTTCTACTACGATCGAACGATTTTTTAATACAGTTTGGGTTTTAACGTCGATCAGAGATCCACAATGCAGAATGGTTTTTTGGGCAAGGGTAACGAAAGCCAACAAGCTAAATACACAGGTTAATAGATGTTTCATAGGTTTGATGTTAAGATGAGTGAAATATGCTTCCAAAAACTAGGGTAGCTTTTATTCACTACCATAGGATCTAATAAAGTAATTTCTTTTTGCATAGCGACCGGTGCAAATGCCATCGCCATCCGGTGATCGTCGTAGGTTTCGATAGGTTTGATGGTAGAAACAGCCGCAAAATCTCCCTTTACTTCGTACAAGTGATTCGCTTCTTTTTCTGTTAAAGTAGCTCCTAATTTCTTCAATTCATTTTGCAGGGCTACTACTCGATCCGTTTCCTTCACTTTCAAGGATTCTAATCCCGTTAAAGTTAAGGAAATATTTTTTACCGCGGCAATCACACAAATGGTTTGAGCTAAATCCGGGCAATCGGTAAAGTCCCAGGTGAGGGATGTCTGCGCTGGGATTTTGGTCAATAAATAACCGCGTCCCGTATAGGTACTTTTAACCCCCAAAGGTTCCATCATCGCCTTGATGGCCGAATCCCCTTGTAAAGAGTCTTCTTTTAGGCCCAACAATTCTAACGAACTATCCTCGAAGGGCGACAAGGCCACTATTGAATACCAATAACTCGCTCCAGACCAATCTGATTCAACAGCGAAAGGCTGCAAAGTGTAAGTTTGGGAGGGAATCTCAATCGTTCCATTCGCCCAATCCGCTTGAGCCTGAATACCAAAATGTTTCATCTGAGCCAAAGTCATTTCGATATAAGGTTTCGAACCTAAAGCCCCAGTAATTTGTAATTTCAGGCCTTGGGGTAACAATGGAGCCACCATCAAAATGGCCGAAATAAACTGCGAGCTCACATCCCCACGGATGGAAATTTCGCGCCTTCCTTGAAAGGAAAATCCTTTCAATTGCATGGGTGGATAACCTTCCTGGTTCAAATAGCTAATATCTGCCCCTAACGAACGTAAAGCATCCACTAGAATTCCGATGGGGCGTTCGCACATGCGCGGTGTCCCAGTCATCTTTTTAGAAGCTCCTGTTACCGCGTAATAGGCCGTCAAAAATCGCATCGTTGTTCCTGCATCCAATACATCTGCTTCTGACCCATTTTCCGAAAGGAGCCGAATCATCGTTTGCGTATCACGTGCCTCCGCCAAATTAGATAAATTATCAATCGTTCCTTTTGCTAAGGCATTAATGACTAAGGCTCGGTTACTCTCCGACTTAGAGGCAGGCAAAGGAATAATTTCAGAAAAGGACGATGAACGTGGAAATAAAGTAATTTGACTCAAAACAGCTTTGCGATTAACGCAATTTTAAAGTGACTAATGATAAGACCGCTAAGATGATTCCCACAATCAAAAAACGAAAGACGATCTTAGATTCATGGTAGTTTTTCTTTTGGAAATGGTGGTGCAAAGGTGACATCAAAAAGACACGACGGCCCTCCCCATACTTTCGTTTGGTATATTTAAAATAGCCCACCTGAATGATGACCGATAAATTTTCAATCAAGAATATCCCGCATAAAACAGGGATCAACATTTCTTTACGAATCACAATCGCTAAGGTCGCGATTACTCCGCCTAACATTAAACTTCCCGTATCACCCATAAATACTTGGGCCGGATAGGCATTATACCAAAGGAAACCGATACAGGCTCCCACGAAGGCCGCACAAAAAACGGCAAGCTCCCCTGAATTAGGAATAAACATCACATTCAAATATTGCGATATCACCTTGTTACCGGATACATAAGCTAAAATCGCCAAAGCTATACCAATGATGACAGATGTTCCAGCAGCTAATCCATCAATTCCGTCCGTAATATTCGCCCCATTAGATACAGCAGTAATGATGAAAATAACCACCAAAACATAAACGATCCACACGTATTGATCCGGAATAAAACTAGGCAATAACATATTATAATCGAACTGGTTATCCTTCATGAAAGGCACCGTCGTTAAAAGCGACTTGTGGTCGATAAAAGAGCCATTCGCAGCATATTCCCGCACCTTAATGTGCTCATTAAAGTACATCGTTAAACCTACGATGATCCCTAATCCGATTTGACCAATTATTTTAAATTTACCTGATAACCCATCCTTATTTTTTTTGAAAACTTTAATATAATCATCCACAAAACCCACGGCACCTAACCAAATCGCAGACGTTACTAAAAGCACGATATAGACGTTTGTAATCTTCGAGAAAAGTAAGGTAGGAATGAGCAGAGACAACAAAATAATGAAGCCTCCCATGGTAGGGGTGCCTTTTTTAGCCATTTGGCCTTCTAAACCTAAATCGCGAATTTCCTCTCCTATTTGCAAGCGCTGCAATCGATAGATAACCGTTTTACCCCAAATGGCTGCAATACCTAAAGACGTGATAATAGCAGCAAATGCCCGAAAGGTGATATATTGAAATACACCTGCGCCAGGAATATTCAAGGTCTTATCTAAGTATTCAAAGAGGTAATAAAGCATGCAAAAGGGATTTAATTTATAAAATTGCAAAAAAACCAGGGGAATTCAAACTTAGTTGAAGGCCTCTCCTAAGACTAATTTATCATCAAAGTCGTATTTTACACCTTGAATTTCTTGGTAGTTTTCATGGCCTTTACCCGCCACCAGAATAATATCACCTGAGCCTGCTAATTCTCTTACCGCATAAAAAATACCTTCTTTGCGATCAGATAAGCGATGTACCTTGGACTTTAGGTTTTCCGGAATGCCTTCCTCCATTTGATCCAAAATCGCTTCAGGATCTTCCTTACGTGGATTGTCTGAAGTCAAAACAACAGCATCACTATATTTTGCCGCTAATTCTGCCATAATTGGCCGTTTCCCCGCATCTCTATTTCCACCACATCCCACCACCGTGATCACACGTTGCGATTTATCTTTAATCGTTTGAATCGTCTTCAATACATTTTCTAACGCATCCGGGGTATGCGCATAATCCACAATCCCCATTTTCCGATTAGACCCTGCCATTTGTTCAAATCGGCCAGGAGCTGTTTTTAAAGCAGAAATCTGAATTAATACTTCATGTGATTCCTCTCCTAACAAAAGTGCCGCCGCATAAATTCCCAGTAAATTATACGCATTAAAAGTTCCAATTAACTGTGCGTGCACTTGCTGGTGATCTATTTCTAATTGAAGTCCACCTACGCCATTGCTAATTATTTTTGCTTTAAAATCCGCCGCGTTTAATAAACCGAAGCCATATTTTTTAGCGGCCGTATTCTGCAACATCACCATTCCGCGTTTGTCGTCTACATTAGTTAAGGCAAAAGAAGATGCGGGAAGGGCGTCGAAGAAACCTTTTTTGGCCTTAATGTATTCGTCAAAAGTCTCGTGGAAATCTAGATGATCACGGGTGATATTCGAAAAAATAGCCCCCTTAAATTGAATGGCATGAATGCGTTTTTGAACCACCGCATGAGAACTCACTTCCATAAAAGCATGGCTGCATCCTGCGGACACCATATCCGCCAATAAAGCATTCAAACTCAAGGCATCTGGCGTCGTATGAGTAGACGGAATAACTTTATCCTCAATCTTGTTCACTACCGTGGATATCAAACCGCAGCGATGCCCGAGTCGTTTGAACAATTCAAAAAGAAGCGTAACCGTAGTCGTCTTTCCATTCGTCCCTGTTATTCCAACTAGTTGTAATTTCTTAGAGGGATGATCGTAAAATTCTGCTGCTGCCTCTGCTAATGCCGCATTCGAATCAGGAACTTGAATACATAACACATCTGATGGAATCTCTGTGGGGATCTTTTCAACCACCCATAATCGGCAGCCTTGTTCGTAAACTTGAGACAAAAAAGAATGCCCGTCTACTTGGGTGCCTGGAATGGCAAAAAATACAGAACCGGCCACCGCTTTTCGCGAATCAAAACACAAATTTTCGATTTCAGTACCTGGAAATAGGGAAATTTGCGCCATTTTAATGCAGTTGAATAAAGACTAAACTGTTTTTCGCCGCGGCAGAACCAGCCACAAGCGATTGATTTGTTACCGTTCCAAAACCATTCGCGCGCACTTTTAATCCTTTATTTTCCAATGCGAACAAAGCGTCACGCAAATTCATCCCCACTACATTAGGTACCGTTTTAGGCGTCATGGTGATGGCCTGATTCCTTACCGTTTTTTTCTCCAAATTAAAATTCAACCATTGTCCATTCTCTTCTACTTTAGGGAGTCCTAAATGAGAGAATAAGATGTTTTGGTCTGCCGGATGAAGGGTATTGGATAACTTATTTTTGTTCAATGAATCCGGCAAATAACCACGAAGCGTTTGCTGCAATTTCATGTCACGCAAATAGATTCGGTCTGATATTTCCTTAAATACCGGAGCCGTAACTTGTCTTGCATAAGTACCTTCAGCACTACCCTTGGGCTCATCGACGGCAATAATCATCGTATATTTTGGATTCTTCACCGGGAAATAACCAGCAAAAGTGGTGTAATAATTACCCTTTCTGTATCCTTTAGCTCCTGTAACTGTTCTTTGTGCCGTACCCGTTTTCCCTGCGATACCATAAACAGACCCTTTGATATTATTAGCAGTCCCCTTCGTGACTACTCCCTCTAACATAATTTTTAATTTTTGTAAGGTCTCAGGCGAACATAAAGGTTTAGAATCCCGTACTTGAGATAAGGTATAATCTTGTACCACTTCATCTCCCCGGGTAGCTTTGCTCACAATCAACGGCTGAATCCAGTATCCATTATTCGCAATCGCATTATAAAATGCTAAAATTTGCAACGGAGTGTACTGTGTAGAATATCCTACCGAAGACCAAAGCAATTGCAATCCATCCCATTTTGCAGGTACGGGAAAAACAGGCTTAGGGCTAGGTTTTAATTGGAAATCCAAGGACTCAATCAAGTGGTATTTCTTCAAGTAATTATAAAACTTCTCGTTATTCGTTGTCCCAAAAGCCTCTTGAACCAGTTTCATCGTCCCCACATTAGAGGAACTTTCAATTACCTGTTCTAAAGAGATGGTTCCCATCGGATGAGAATCTGACATCACCCCTGTGTAATGCCGAAATTTACCATCCCCCGTATTTACCATTTTAGTCAAAGGATATCCTTTTTCCTCTAAAACGGCCATGATAGACGGTAATTTAAAAACGGAACCTGGATCACGCGCTTCTAACAAGGCATAATTATAGGTTTCGGAATATCCAGTAGATGAGAGGGGATTCTCCGCTAAATTAGATAAGGCCTTTATCTTACCTGTGGATGTCTCCATTACGATCGCAACCGCATATCTCCCTTTGAATGTTCTCATCCCGTTTAAGAGGGCTGACTCCACGATTTCCTGGATATTAATATCTAAAGTTGAGTGCAAATCCACTCCCGCCACAGGCAAAATAGGATCATCCCCCGGTTCTGGTCTCCAGGTATTTTGATCCATTTTTTCATACATCCCTTCCCCAAATACTCCCCGTAATTCTGTATCAAAGCTACTCTCAATACCCACGCGACCCTTATCACGAAGATCTTTTAAATAGCCCACTGTTCGATAAGCCATTTGACCAAAAGGGGCGTAGCGTACATTGATTTTATCGAAAACAACCCCTGATTTATTCGAATTTTTAGCTTCTTTAAACAAAGGAAAACCCAATACTTTCTTCTTTTCTTGAAAGTCTAATAAGCGGTTATTCAACAATAGATAGGTTCTGCCGCTGCTTCTAGCTGCTGAAATTTTTTCTTTGTATTCATCCGCTGTACGGTCCTTAAAAAAATTGGATAAAGCCGCAGCTAAACCATCTATATGTTGCTTATAAAATTCATCTGCTTTCGCATTGCCTGTTAAAACCGAGGGATCCATACCCAAACGGTATTTAGGTAAGGTAGTGGATAATACACTGCCATCATCCGAATAGATATTACCGCGCGTCGCCTCAATCTTGCGTTTCTTCACGTAGGTAGCCATTGCCTCCGAGCGATATTTAGGCCCTTTTAGTACCACAACCTTATATAAGCTAAATAGCAAATACGTAAATACCGCTAAAATGACGATAAAGAACGTATAAAAACGTCTCGCAATTAAACCCCGAATGTTAGGTCTTTTCTCTTTTGCCATTATTGGTCTTTTTTAACTTGAATGATAATTTTAGTAGGAGGAAGCGTACTAACACCTATTTGGTAACGCTTAAGCGTTTCTTCCAAATTTGTCTGTTTACTCACCTTCATATACTCCGCCTTTTGGGTGGTATAATCAGCACGATCTTCTTCTAAAGCACTCTTCTCTTTCTGAATTTGGTGCAATTTACCATCCGCTAACATGGAGTAATAGATATTGATAAGGGTCAAAAAGGCCACAAACGCAATTCGCTTTACCCACATGACAGGCAATTCCCCGCCTGTGAAATAGTCGATGTTGAAAATGGAATCAAATATACCCTCCTTTTTAGGGGTAGAAATTCGTTTAGGTCCTCCTTCCGTAGGTTCGATCGGTGTTGCCATATTATAATTTAGACGCTATTCTTAGTTTCGCACTTCTGGAGCGCGGATTTAATTTTAATTCTTCTTCTGAGGCGGTTATCGGCTTTCGAATCACCGATTCTAACGGACGATGAACTACCCCAAACAAATCTTTATCTTCTTTTCCTTGCACATTTCCTGCTTTGATGAAATTCTTCACCAAGCGATCTTCTAAGGAATGAAAAGACATAATCACCAGTCTGCCCTCCTGCTTTAAAACCGTAGGCGTTTGGGCTAAAAATTCTTCTATCACCGCTAGCTCTTGATTCACTTCAATTCGAATCGCCTGAAATACCTGGGCGAAGTACTTAAACTCCCGGTGTTTAGGAGCTAATTTATTCAAAATTTCTTTAAATTCTTGCGTTGTCTCTAAGGGTTTTGTCGTACGGGCCTGAATGATAGCCTGGGCCAAAGTTTTGGCATTCTTCACCTCCCCATACATCCCTAAAATTCGCTGCAATTCTATCGCAGAATACCCATTCAATAATTCCGCAGCGGTCATCGAAGCTGAGGGACCCATGCGCATATCCAAAGGTCCATCGAAGCGAATCGAAAAACCACGCTCCGGCGCATCTAATTGAAAAGAGGATACCCCAAAATCCGCCAAAATCCCATCTACTTCTTTCACTCGATGCAAACGCAAATACTTCTCCAAATAGCGGAAATTAGCCGTTATTAAGGTCAAACGTTCGTCGTCGATCTTCTCAGCCTGCTCCCAGGCATCCGGATCTTGATCAAAAGAAAACAATTTTCCGTCTGGCCCTAATTTAGCTAAAATTTCCTTCGAATGCCCTCCACCACCAAAGGTCACATCCACGTAGGTTCCCGCCGGATTAATGCGTAAACCATCTATGCATTCGTGCAACATGACGGAGGTATGGTAGGTGTTTTCAGACATAATTTTGGTTGAAAACAAAAATACAAATTATACATCGCCTATGCCATGAAATTAGGAATTTGTCACGCTTTTTTTTGTGACAAGTTTCGAACGCGTATCTTTGCTTAAACGCCTGCTGGATTCCACTATGAAAAAGACCTTATTTGCTTTCTTATTTGCCCCTTTATTGAGCCTTGCGCAAGTGCCTGTTACGGGACTTTGGCGGGCTGAAATTTCGACGCACGGAGGTGCTTTACCGATTCATTTCGAAGTAAATCAAGCGGAAAAAGCAGGGGAATTTGATATTAAAATTATCAACGGTGCTGAAAAATTCTCGTTAGGCAATTCCTTTTTTAGAGCAGATTCACTCATATTACCCTTAGATCTATATGATTCAGAATTAGTATTTTCAGTGACAAAAACGACAGAAATGATCGGTTATTTCGTCAAAAAAAGAAATGGAAAAACGGCTTATCGTCTAGCTATTTCTGCACGTTCGGGCGCGGCAGATCGGTTTTTACACCTACAACCAGCTAGTGTCAATGTCAGCGGCAAATGGATGGCCGATTTTTTTAGCGATGCCACTAACCACAGCCCGGGCGTGGGAGTGTTCGAACAAAAAGGATCTGCAGTGACTGGCACATTCCTACGCACCTCGGGAGACTACCGATTTTTACAAGGAAATGTAAGTGGTGACAGCTTATTTCTTAGTTATTTTGATGGTAGCGGTGTCAATATGTTAAGAGCAAAAATAAAAGGATCTCAATTAACTGGAAAATACACCTCTGGATTAAGCGGGGTAAGAACAGTGGAAGCAAAGTTTGATCCTGCTGCCGCATTACCTGATTTGAAAAAATTAAGCTTTTTGAAATCGGGCTATGATCGCATCAACTTTAAACTTCCAACTTCGAAAGGAGAGCAAATTAGTCTTCAAGATGAGCGGTTTAAGAATAAAGTAGTGGTCATCGAATTGATGGGATCCTGGTGTCCGAACTGCCTAGATGAATCTCGTTATTTATCCCCGTTTTATAAGAAATACAAAGATAAAGGGGTGGAGGTTTTAGGCTTAGCCTTTGAGTATTCGCCAGATATTACTATTTCTGGACCTAAGATGGATAATTTTCAAAAGAAAATAGGCATCACCTATCCCCTACTTTTTGCCGGAACTCCTGATGATACTACCATTGCTAAAGTACTTCCTATGCTAAACCAAATGAATGGCTACCCCACTACCTTTATCATCGATAAAAAGGGGATCGTAAGAGAAATTCACACGGGGTTCTCAGGACCAGGAACGGGAAAATATTATGCAGATTGGATCTCCGATTTTGAACAAACTATCCAAAGCCTATTGGCAGAAAAATAATGAGAATCATCGCCCTCTTTTGTTTGATTTCGTTTGCTGTTCAGGCGGAGAAACCTTCGTTTAAAAAATGGAAAACTCCGCTCGCTTTAGGCATTGCCAGTGGATTAACATACAATCCTTTTGCCAAACAAATTCAAACAAATATTGTCGCTCAGGGGCATGTTACTCCTTTAGACGATTATATTCAATATGGGCCTGCTGCTATTTATGTTGGCTTGAATATGGCTGAATTCAAGAATAAGGAAGAGGCCTTCGATCAGGCGGGAGTCTTTCTTTTAGGTACAGGAATTTATGTGGCCACTACGCAAGGATTAAAAGCGGCCATCACGGAAGCAAGACCAGATGGTACAGAAAATACCTTTCCTTCTGGACATACAGCAACTGCATTTTTTGGAGCAACCGTTTTAGCTCACGAATTCCGGGATACACACCCTGAGTTTGTCATCGCGGGTTATACTCTCGCTACTGCTACAGGAGCATTGCGAATCGCTAACAATAAACATTGGGTAACGGATGTGTTAATGGGGTCAGCAATTGGTATCGCCTCGGCAGAACTTGCCTATATTCTTTATCCGAAAGTGCGTAATCAATGGCAAAAATTGAATCGTTTTACCTTGACTCCTCAAGTTGCTCCAGCTTATTATGGCGCAAGCATGGTTATCGGATTTTAATACAATAAAAGATACAAGCCAGCTCCAGCGAAATAGCCTAATAAGGCAAGAAAGCCTATTTTCTTCAAATACCAGCCAAACTCAATCTTCTCCATTCCCATCACAGCAACACCGGCAGCGGATCCTATAATCAAGATACTTCCTCCCGTACCTGCACAGAATGCCAGGTATTCCCACATTTCGTGATCCATCGGAAAGTCCACTAAAGAATACATGCCAATCGTGGCAGCGACTAGAGGCACATTATCCACCACAGCAGAGGCTAAACCGATGATGGTTATTATTAGGTTTTGATTACCTAAAGACTTCGCTAATTGATCGGAGAGCGCATGCAAATACCCAAAGGATTCAAGTCCTCCTATGGCTAATAAGATTCCTAAGAAAAAGAGGATGCTGGAGGTATCGATTTTGGTCAACGCATAACCTACACTTAGCTGCTTCTTAGCCTCCTCATCCTTCTCCGAATGCAAGATTTCAGATAGTATCCAAACAAGCCCCAAGGCTAGTAAAATCCCCATGTAGGGTGGCAAATGAGTCAAAGTCTTGAATACGGGAACGCCTAACAGAGAGCCTGCCCCAGCGAAAAGCATGATTTTACCATCGCGTTCCTCAGTCGCACTCAAGGCTTCAAGCGCAGCTGGCTTTCCTATTGATTCCTTTTTCAACACAAAAGAAGCAACTACTAATGGAACAACAAGTGACAGTAAAGAGGGTAAAAACAAACCTTGAATGATGCCTGAGGCTGATATTTGGCCACCGATCCATAGCATCGTTGTCGTCACATCACCAATAGGCGACCAAGCCCCTCCTGCATTCGCCGCGATCACGACAATTCCGACGAAGTATTTGCGGGTTTCTTTATTGCTGATCAACTTACGCAATAGGGTAACCATCACAATCGCAGTGGTCAAATTATCTAATACGGCAGACATAAAAAAGGTAATCAAACCTACTATCCATAGCAGATTAATCACCTTTTCTGTTTTGATTAATCGAGAAACGAAATAGAATCCTTGGTGGGCATCTACTAACTCTACTAACGTCATAGCGCCTAACAAAAAGAATAAAATCTCCGAAGTTGAGGCTAAATGATGTCCTAGAGCTGAAGTAGAACCTGTTGAAATTGCATACGCTGTCCAAACTAATACGCCCGTGACTAAAGCCGTGGCCGTCTTATTTATCTTCAAAGGATGCTCGAAAGCAATGGCTAAATAGCCCAAAATGAAGATAACTATGGACGCAATTCCCATCTTATTTTAATTTAGCAACGGCCGCCTTAATGCGGTCGCAAGCTTCTACTAATTGCTCGTCAGCTGCTGCGGTAGAAATACGCATGCAATCTGGTGCACCAAATCCTGAACCTGCTACCGTCGCCACAAAAGCATCTACTAGTAACCAAGAACAGAAATCATCGGAATCGTTAATTACCGTTTTACCATCTGTTTTACCGAAATAGTAAGAAATATCAGGGAATGCATAGAAGGCGCCTTCTGGCATATTCACTTTAAATCCAGGAATCTCACGTAATTTCTCCACCACTAATTTACGACGACGATCGTAAGCCGCTTTCATCTCATACGCATGATCCAATGTTCCGTTGAAAGCTGCTACTGCCGCTTTTTGAGCGATGGAGTTCGTACCTGAAGTCACTTGACCTTGTAGTTTTTCCACACCGTCAGCGATCCATTTAGCCGCTGCGATAAAGCCAATTCTCCAACCTGTCATCGCGTGTCCTTTCGCCACACCATTCACCGTGATGACACGTTCCTTGATTTCTGGAATAGATCCAATAGAAAAGTGACCTCCTTGTGTGAAGTTGATGTATTCGTAAATTTCATCTGCTAAGACGAAAATATTTTCATGACGCGCTACCACATTTGCGATATCACGTAATTCTGATTCTGTGTAAACTGATCCTGTTGGATTGTTCGGCGATGCGAACATAACCATTTTCGTTTTAGGCGTGATCGCCGCTTCGAATTGCTCCGGTGTTACTTTAAAATTATTATCAAAAGCGCCTTGAACGATTACCGAAGTCCCTTCCGCTAATTTCACCATCTCTGAATAAGAAACCCAGTAAGGAGCGAAAATGATTACTTCATCACCCGGATTAATCAAGGCTGCAATCGCATTCGCTAAGGAGTGTTTAGCACCCGTGCTTACGACGATATTTTCCGAACCCCATTCCAAGTTGTTATCCCGCTTTAATTTATTCGCAATCGCCATACGTAAGTCTGGATAACCTGCTACTGGTGAATAAACATGAAAACCATCATCAATTGCCTTTTTAGCTGCCTCACAAATGTGAACAGGTGTTTTGAAATCTGGCTCCCCTACAGAAAGACTGATAACTTTGTGACCTAGAGCTGCTAATTCGCGCGCTTTTTTAGTCATCCCTAGCGTAGATGATTCTTCTAATGCTTGAATTCTTTGGGCTAATTGTGCTTGTGACATGTTATTAAAAACGAATAATTTGGGTATGTTTTATAGTATATAAATCGGATACAAAATTACTTTTTTGCGAACGGATAAGCTAATAAAATTTGCAAAAATTAGGCTGTAATGCCTTGTGCCAAAACCGCATAAGCACCTTTCTTGTGCTTCATCAATTCGACGTGCGTTCCGCGTTCGATGATTTCTCCTTTTTGGACAACTAAAATCTCATCCGCATGCTGGATAGTAGACAAGCGGTGAGCAATCACTAAAACGGTCCGATTCTCCATTAAATGACTTAAGGCATCCTGAACGAGTTTCTCCGATTCATTATCGAGCGCACTGGTCGCTTCGTCTAAAATCAAAATCGGCGGATTTTTTAGAACGGCGCGGGCGATGGAGATGCGTTGTCTTTGGCCCCCTGATAATTTAGATCCTCGATCACCGATGACCGTTTCGTAGCCATCAGGTCCTGCTACAATGAAATCATGTGCATTCGCAATCTTCGCTGCAGCTTGCACTTCCGCTAGGGTAGCGTCTGTCCCAAAGGCAATATTATTGAAAATTGTATCGTTGAACAAGACTGATTCCTGGGTAACAATGCCCATTAATCCTCTTAAATCGTCTAGGGGTATATTTTTCAAATTCACCCCATCTAACGTTATTTTGCCTTTCGATGGATCATAAAAACGAGGTAACAGATCCGCTAAGGTGGATTTACCACCTCCGGACGCTCCCACTAAGGCGATTGTCTTTCCTTTAGGGATATTAAAACTTACTTCCTTCAATACCGAACGTCCTTTCACATATTCAAAACCAACAGCCTCGAAGGATATTTTATCTGTGAAGTCTTTCACCTCTACGATCGGCTCTTCTGCTTTAATCTCGGATTGCGTGTCCAGGATTTCTATAATACGATCTGCAGACGCCACCCCACGTTGAATACCACTGAAGGCATCAGCAATGGCTTTGGCCGGACGCATGACTTGAGAAAAAGTGGCAATAAAGGCAATGAAAGTAGATGCAGTCAATTCTCCCTCTCCGCTAATTACCAAACTACCGCCGTATAATAAGATTCCCGTAACCACTAAAACCCCCAAACTCTCGGAAGTAGGCGAAGTCAATTCTTGGCGAAAAACCATCTTCAAAAGTGAATTCCGGTAGCGATTATTTCCTTCCTGAAAACGCGCATCCATCATCTTCTCAGCTCGAAAAGCCTTCACTACGCGCATGGCGCCAAATGTTTCATCCAATAAACTGATAATTCCGCTCAAATGCTGTTGCACCTCACCCGCTGCACGTCTTAAACGACGCGTTATCGTTGCGATCACTGAACCCGAAAGAGGTAAAATAATTAATGAAAATAAGGTCAGTTTCACTGACATACTAGCCAGAAAAACAAAGAATAAAACCAAGGTGAATATCTCTTTAAATACCGCAGTGAAAGCACGGCCAATACTATTTTCTACTTCCTGAACGTCCGTTGTCAAACGCGACATCAGGTTGCCTTTTTTCTGCTCCGTAAAATAGCTCAGGTCTAAACGTATGGCCCGCTCAAAAACCGCTTGACGCAAAGAAGCAATCGTGTCAGCTTCGACCGTTTTAAGGACTCTTTGGGAAAAATAACGAAAGAAATTAGACAAAATCACGGAAACCATGATGGCTCCACAAGCATATTTCAGCGCTCCGATTCGCCCAAAATCCGCCAACGCCCCATAGAAATAGTGATTAAATAGAAAGGAGAAATAGGACGGCGTTAATGAAAAAGCAGGTAGAATGCGGTAAATCTGAATATTCTCCGGCGCGGATTGATTGAACAAAACGTTCAACAAGGGGATCAGCAAGGTGAAATTTAAGATGCCAAACAAACTCGCTAGCAAGGAAAACCCGAAGTATGGAAACACATACTGGCGGATCGAAACGGCGTAGCTTAATAAGCGAAAATATGTTTTCAATGCGGCTTTTTATCAAAATTTTGGTCAAATTACGACAATTTTCAGAAACTAATCCGAATGTCGCCCTTAATTTCCATTGTGATGGCCACTTATAACGGGGAGAAATTCCTCCGAGAACAAGTGGACAGTTTACTAGCTCAAAGCTATCCCTCTTTGGAATTTGTGTTTGTGGACGACGCTTCATCTGATTCTTCCCTGGCGATTTTACAGGAATACGCCTTAAGTGATTCTCGCATTCATGTAGTCGCAAACCCTGTTAATCAAGGCCTATTAGCCACCTTCGAAACCGGAATTAGAGCCGCAAAAGGCGAGATGATCGCTTTATCGGATCAGGACGACGTGTGGATGGCTGAAAAAATCAGTTTGTTGGCTGAAGCGATCGGTTCTAATTCCCTGATTTATGCAGATTCTGCTTTGACGGATGCTACTGGCGCGCGCACAGGAAAATTCTCAGACAGTAATCATTTATGCGATTATCCGAGTGCTTTACACTATGTTTTTGGGACTAAAGCCATGGGACACGCGATGTTATTTAAGCGAGAAATCATCGACATCGCCTTGCCGTTTCCAGATTACGTGGGACACGATTATATCCTCGGGTTTGCGGGTGCATCGCTACATGGCGTGGTTTATTTCCCACATGCTTTAGTGAATTACCGTCAGCACAGTTCTAACACGATGGGGGCAGATTTAAGCAAAGGGAAGAAGAATTATAACTCCCGAGAGGAGCGGAATGCGCGGATAGTGAAGCGACTTTCCTTACTCGCGGAGCGCTGTCCCGTAGGTGCGGATCGAGAAATCTTGCGCGGATTAGCTCGAGACTTCGAAAGCAATTCGTTGCCGGCACGTATACGAAGATTTCTAACGGTTGCTAAATACCACCGAGCTATGTTAGCCTATAAAGGAAAATCAGCGCTGAGCAGCTTCCTCTATAGCTTCAAACTGCTAATTTCTATTTTCTAAACGGAAGACTTAGGCGGTAATACAGATTTTTCAAATGCACCGTAACAGGAATCGGACGTTGAACGAGCGGCCCATCGAATTTATTCCCGCGTCGTAGGTAGTATTTCGACAAAGTAGAAGAGGTCATCCCCCATTTGCGAATAAACTGATAATAGCCCTTATTCTGCTTTACTCGTTTTACGGAAATCGAGCCAAAATGGTAGACCCGACTCCGCGAAATTCCCTTAAATAAGCGAACACCCGCCTGCCAGCATTTCATCGAAAAATCGGGGTCAGAATACATTCCCGGTGTAAATTCATTCGAATAGCCACCCACCTTATCCCAAAGCGAACGGTGCACCACGTTAGGCGGCCAAGTCGCTCCCTGCCAGTCTGCAAAAGGCAAAGAAGCATAGGTTTCTAGTAATCTCGCTTCCTCGAAAGTATCGATCGATCGACCGTAATCGGCTTGAATGGAACAAGAGCTTTGTGCTTTCGGCTCGATGGCCGTGGCTGATAAAAAGAATTCCGTATGCCCGATGCTTTCGATTTCTTCTTTCAGAAAACCATCCCAATTAGGCAAGACATACATATCGTCGTTCAGATACAGGAAATAATCCGCCCGAGCCAGCTGAACCATCGCGTTCATCGCATAGCAAACACCCACATTGATAGGGCTATAAGAAAAAGCAATGTCCTTTTGTGATTCGACCCATTCTTTAGAGCCATCTTTGGCCTCATTCAGATGCAAAATAATCTCAAAAGAAGTCGTTGAATGCTTTCGGATGGCCGCCACACATAATTGTAGGTAGGCCAAATTATTCCAGCTCGGAATGAGGATGGAAAAATGGGGCTTTGCAGGAGCCTTCAAAGCCGGGAAAAATTGAATCGACTCTTCCATTATAGCATGCGGTAGTTTTTGTATTCGCCCACCCGGTAACCTGTCAGATCTTCGATTTTCTGCAAAATCTTGCGACGCAAGGTCATTTTCTTTTCTAGTTCGACCGGATCAAAATAGAAAGGCCAGTTGGACCTAGCCACGCGATCCGCCATCACGGCCGGATGTGTGCCTTCAAATCGAAACAAACGCTCCGCATTACCATAATCAAATTGGTAATCAGCCGGTACGTTTTCGGCTAACCAAGCATCATCGTGGTAGAATTGCGTAAAGTTGCGCACCTTATTATTTAGGCCTTCGGGCGGTTTCACCCAGCCATAATGGTTAATATGAGCGGGAATCAGCTTTACTTTCATCTTATTCCCGTCTTTTCTAAAGCCCTGCGCATCTTTATAAGAATGAACCCCAGGGTGCATTTTGACTACCCTAATTTCTCTTCTATACCAACGTCGAGATATTGCCACTTGCTGATAGGAACCGTAAAAATGGCGGTAATGAAAGAGTAAACCTTCGACATTGGGATCAGCTAAATTCATCTCCATCGCGGATTTGACAATAGGTAAATCACCCTCGTGAACACATTCGTCACCTTGAATATAAAAAGCCCAGTCTATGTCTTTAGAAATAGCCTGAAGCGCTTTATCTGTCTCTAATGCGAAGGTGGAACCTCCCTCTCTTTTGGAATCTTCCCACACCGTCTCCACAATCTTGATTTTATCGGAGGGAATGCCTTGAATTAAGGCCAAAGTCTCATCTTCCGACGCACCTACCGCCACCACAAACTCATCGCAAATAGGCAAAATGGACGTGATAGCTTCCACGATTGCATAATCGTTCTTCACCGCATTACGAATAAAAGTAAATCCGGCTATTTTCATCAATATTTCACTTGAATTCCGTGGTATTTCGATTGCTCCACGTAATCTTTCCGCAAAGGATGCCCTTCCCAGTCCTCTGGTAGCAATATTCTGCGCAAATCTGGATGACCAGAAAATTGTACACCTAGTAAATCAAAGGCCTCGCGCTCATGCCAATCCGCTGTTCTCCAGATAGATGAAACAGAGGAAATTGTGGGCGACGAGCGATCTAAGATTACGCGTAAATGCAAAGTGAGGTGATTTGGGATAGAATATAGGGTATAAATCACCTCCATTTTACCTGCCTCGGGTCCTTGATCGATGGCCGTAAGACAGGAAAGTGAATCGAAATACGTCGCTGGATTTTTCCAAAGAAATTCGCAAACCGGCAAAATTTGCTCTGCCGGCAGGGTCAAACGGCACAAATCCTCTTCCCATTCGGCTTCGAATTTGAATTGCGTTTGCAGTAAATCTTTGATCGATGCTAAATCCATCCTATTTATTTAAGGCAGCTAAAATGCGCGATGGCGCAACTAAACTCTCCTGATTGATCTTTTCTTGTAATTTAATAATACCTCCTAACAAGGCTTCTGGGCGCGGCGGACATCCAGGAACGTATACGTCGACTGGAATAATGCGATCCACCCCTTTCACCACGTGATAACCGTGTTCCCAGTAAGGGCCACCGCAATTAGCACAAGAGCCCATGGAAATTACATAACGAGGTTCTGGCATTTGTTCATACAGACGGCGGATGCGATCGGCCATTTTGAAGGTGACCGTTCCTGCCACAATCATCACATCGGATTGACGCGGGGAAGGCCTTGGAAACACCCCAAAACGATCCAAATCATAGCCTGACGCAAATGCCTGCATCATTTCGATCGCACAACAAGCTAAACCAAAACTCATGGGCCAAAGCGAACTCGCCCTCGCCCAATTAAATAAATCTTCGACATTGCTCAGCACAAAGCCATCGGATTCAAATTCTTGGTCTAAAAAACTCTTCATGTTTGGGGTAATTTTCGCAATCGTTCTGTAAATATACCTAAATTCACAAAATTTTTCGTGTATGTCGCTCGTACCTTTTTTCGATACTGATTTAGCCAAACTCCGTGGGATGACCCCTGCGAAGCTGACGCTCTTGCAGACCGAGCTAGGTATGTTTACTTATGGCGATTTAATTCAATATTTCCCCTTCCGCTACGAAGACCACACGATTGTTCATCCCATTGCGACCATAACGGATGAAATGGATCATGCCCAGTTCGTAGGTCGGATCCGTTTCAAGGAAAAAATAGGCGCAGGACACCGCCAGCGCATCGTGGCTCAAATTTGTGATGAGACAGGTTGCATTGAAATTGTTTGGTTTCAAGGAGTCAAATGGCTCGAAAAATCGCTAAATATCGGAGTCGACTACCTCTTTTATGGTAAACCGACTAGCTTCAATGGACAGCTTCAGATGACGCATCCGGAAATGGAAGTCTACAAAGGCGAGCAGGCATCTGGCAAGTATTTTCAGCCGGTTTATCCATTAACTGAGAAACTGCGCAAGAAATATATCGATAGTAAGGCCATTGCGACCTTGCAGAAAAATCTGTTAGAGATTGCGTTTCCTTATATCCGCGAAACTTTGCCATCGGAGGTCAATGCACAATTTAAATTAATCTCGAAGCAGGAAGCACTTTATCATATTCATTTACCCCAAAGCGAAAATTGGCTTCACCAAGCCAGACGGAGACTAAAATTTGAGGAACTTTTCTACAATCAATTACGCTTAATTAAGCAGAATTTAATCCGCAAGGTGGCTTTCCCGGGGCAAGTCTTTTCCTCTGCGGTCTTGTTAACTAAGTTCTACCAGGAACATTTACCTTTTGAGTTAACGAATGCGCAGAAACAGGTAATTCGGGAGATTTTTGCCGATATGCGATCGGGCCAGCAGATGAATCGTTTGCTGCAGGGGGACGTGGGATCTGGAAAGACGATTGTAGCGTTTATATCCATGCTTTTGGCGATTGATAATGGGACGCAAGCTTGTCTGATGGCGCCCACGGAGATTCTAGCAGATCAACATTACCAAGGTTTAAAGAAGTTTGCCGATCTTTTAGGTTTAACTATTGCGAAGTTGACGGGTTCGGTGAAAAAGAAAGATCGGGTCGGTTTACACGAAGATTTACAATCAGGAAAATTGCAGATTTTAGTGGGAACGCACGCCTTATTTGAGGATTCTGTTCAGTTTAAGAACCTAGGGATGTGCATCATTGATGAGCAACACCGGTTTGGAGTGGCGCAGCGGGCGAAGCTTTGGGATAAAAACAAGACCTTCCATCCACATATTTTAGTCATGACGGCGACGCCGATTCCTCGGACTTTAGCGATGACACTTTATGGAGATTTAGATATTTCGATAATTAACGAATTACCCGTGGGACGTAAGCCAATTCAGACCACGCATCGCTATGATAGCCACCGTTTACAGGTCTTTGGATTCATCCAAAACGAACTAAGCAAAGGTCGTCAGATCTACATCGTCTATCCGCTCATCGAAGAATCCGAAAAAATGGACTTCAAAGACCTAATGGATGGTTATGAAAGTATTTCTAGAGCTTTCCCGGAGGTTCCTTTGGGAATTTTGCATGGCAAAATGAAGCCGGCTGATAAAGATATCGAGATGGCACGTTTCGTGAAAAACGAAACCAAAATCATGGTGGCCACGACGGTAATTGAAGTGGGTGTGAACGTACCTAATGCGTCCATTATGATCATCGAAAGTGCAGAAAGATTCGGCTTATCTCAATTGCATCAATTAAGGGGACGCGTGGGCCGAGGGGCTGAACAGAGTTATTGCCTTTTGATGACGGGTTACAAAATCTCGGCAGACACTAAGAAACGCATCGATACGATGGTGAAAACGAATAATGGCTTCGAAATTGCCGAGGTTGATTTGCAATTACGCGGCCCTGGTGACATTTCAGGCACTCGCCAAAGTGGCGCCATCGATCTAATGATCGCTGATCTCGCAAAAGACGGAGAAATACTGAAAGTGGCTAGAGAAACCGCTCAAAAAATCTTAGAGGAGGACCCTAATCTCGAGAAGCCAGGCTATCAAATGATCCGGGAACAAGTACGCTCTCAACGGAAAGACACCACAAACTGGGCTAGAATTTCTTAATTTAAATTGGGATCATCCGGATAAGTGGAGAGAATTCTGAAATCACCCCCTTTGGCATACATGATCTTCCGCCACAAAGACTCGTGCGCTTCGTCAAAAACCAAACTATCATTTCCAGGATGCAAAATCCAGGCATTCGTCTTTACCTCGCGCTCTAATTGCCCTGCTCCCCAACCCGAGTAGCCAATAAAGAATTTAATTTCATCGAAACCGATCTCCCCCGCTACCACTTTATCGATCGCAACTTCAAAACTACCTGACCAATAAATTCCCGGTCCAATCAAGACTCCATCCGGAATTAAATCAGGCCTGCGATGCACAAACTGCATAATAGTAGGATCCACCGGCCCCCCAGAATACAAAGGAACATCTTCTAATACCTTCTCATCCACGAAAGAATCGAAGACAATTTCTTGTTTATTATTCAACACTAAACCAAACGAATGGGCATTCGTGTGCTCACATACTAAAATCACTGAACGATGAAAAGACGGATCCTCTAAGAAGGGCTCAGCTAATAAAAGCATACCGGGTTGCAAATCCTCCACAGAATAATTCGGGTGCATAGCGCAGAAATTAGTAATTTTAAGAGATGATCACTCAGCTCTTTCTCTCTTTAGGCGGCAATCTAGGAAATACCCGGGAAATATTCGAGGGGGCTTACCCGCTAATTGAAAAAAATATTGGAAAAATATCGGTTTATTCGTCGATTTATGAAACCGAAGCCTGGGGTCCCATCCCACAAGGAGACTTTTTAAACCAAGTTCTGCTCGTGAGCACTGCACTAAATCCGCAAGCTTGCTTAACAGAAATGTTAGCGATTGAAAAGGAATTTGGTAGAGAACGCAAGGAACGCTGGGGTCCTCGAACACTCGATTTAGATCTACTTTATTATGGGGATATGATCATTGCCGAGGCAGACTTAGCCGTTCCTCATCCGCGCATTGCAGAGCGCAAATTTATTTTAACTCCTTTAGCAGAGATAGCTCCTTTGTATGTAGATCCGGTATCTGGCCTGACGGCGAACGCTATGTTACTGGCTTGCGAAGATAACAGCCAGGTTAATCGTTCTGTTTAGGAAATTTCCAGCTTTTAGATGTGATGCGTTCATAGAACTTTTCGTACAAGGGTAAGATCTTGATAATATCAAAATCCTGCGCACGCTTTAGCGCATTTGCCTTCATTTTTTCGTGCAAAATAGGGTCAATTAGCATCTTAATGGCATTCGCCGCCATATCTTCCACATCCCCTATCTCACTTACAAAACCTGTTTCTCCGTGAATATTGACTTCTGGAATACCTCCCGCATTAGATGAAATCACGGGCACTTCGCAGGCCATCGCTTCTAAAGCAGCTAAGCCAAAACTTTCTTTTTCCGATGTCAATAAAAATAAATCTGCCAGCGACAAAGCCTCCTCAATTCCATCCATCTTTCCTAAGAAACGCACATCATTTTGAACCTCTAACTCACGGCAAAGGGCTTCAATACCTGAACGTTCTGGACCATCCCCTATCAAGACTAATTTGGCTGGAATCTTCTTGCGTACGAGCGCAAAAACTTTCACGATATCTTCGATACGTTTGACTTTTCGGAAGTTCGAGGTGTGCATCAATAACTTCTCCCCATTCGGACAAAGTGATTTCTTAAAGTGTTCGTGCGGGCGCTTTTGGAATCGATGCAAATCAATGAAATTGGGAATCACTTCGATGTGACTCAAAATCTCAAATTCATTATACGTATCATTCTTCAAACTCTCAGAAACCGCCGTCACGCCATCCGACTCATTGATCGAAAAAGTAACTACTGGCTCGAAAGAGGGATCGCGGCCTACAAGAGTTATATCTGTTCCGTGTAAGGTCGTAATAACGGGCACGTGAATGCCTTTGTATTTCAGAATTTGTTTCGCTAAATAAGCGGCTGAAGCATGTGGAATCGCATAATGCACGTGAATTAAATCCAACTTTTCGTTGATGGTCACATCCACCATTTTACTAGCTAAAGCAGACTCGTAGGGCAGGTATTCAAAAAGTGGATAAGACGCGACACTTACCTCATGGTAGTAAATATTCTCAGAAAATATGTCCAAACGCGGAGGTTGTGTATACGTGATAAAGTGCACTTCATGACCAGCTAGCGCTAATGCTTTGCCCAGTTCTGTCGCCACCACTCCACTTCCGCCATACGTCGGATAACAAACGATCCCTATTTTCATACCTTAAATTTAGCTGAAAGAATGTAAATTTGTATTAAACAACTGATAACCTTTGAAAAATCTCGTCTTATTTGCATCTGGTTCGGGTTCTAATGCCGAAAAAATTATCGAACATTTCAGAGGTTCCGATCAGGTCCAAATCACCCACATTTACTGCAATAACCCCTCAGCAGGCATTATTCAGCGGGCAGAGCGACTCGGGATTCCTTGCCGCGTTTTTGACAGAGAATCTTATAAGAACGGAACGGTGTTGAAAGAAGTTCAATCCTTGCGGACGGATTGGATTATTTTAGCGGGCTTTTTGTGGTTGATTCCTTCGGAGTTTGTTCACGCATTTCCACAACGAATCGTCAATATTCACCCTGCTTTATTGCCGAAATTTGGTGGAAAAGGAATGTACGGACATTTCGTGCACGAGGCGGTGGTAGCTGCAGGGGAAAAAGAATCAGGAATTACGATTCACTACGTAAATGAGCACTACGATGAAGGTGGAACTATTTTCCAAAGTTCTTTCCCGGTCTTACCTTCCGATACCGCAGAAGATGTGGCTAAAAAAGGTCAGGTATTAGAACACCGCGATTTTCCTAGGGTGATTGAGTCGCTCGTTAATCCTTAATTTCCTCGTAGGGAACATAATCGCCGTCGTCTGCTGGCTTAGGCTTGGATTTAGCAGCAGGTGGAACAAAATCCACATCTATGCTTCCTTCTTTGCGGGCACGCGTCGCGTTTTGCTTCGAGCGAATATCTTGTTCGGACATCTTCTTATGCACTTGCGTGATGACATACCCCTTCATCAAAAAGCGTAACAAAGGGATAACGACATAATACAGCACTAATCCTAAGGCTAGTAATTTCAGCATCTTATCTACTCAAATATAAGTTTCTTTCACCGTACACTTTGCGGAAGAAATCATCTTTCAAATCATCTATGAAATAGATTGCTTCACCTGTTGACTTCATTTCTGGCCCTAATTCCATATTTACATTCGGAAATTTACTAAATGAAAACACAGGAATCTTAATCGCGAATCCTTTCTTTACTGGTTTGAAATTGAAATCTTTTACTTTTTTATCCCCTAGCATCACCTTCGTCGCGTAATTCACGTAAGGCTCTTGGTAAGCCTTGCAAATAAATGGAACCGTACGAGAGGCACGAGGGTTTGCTTCGATGATGTATACCACTTCGTCTTTCACAGCGAATTGGATGTTCAATAGACCTTTAGTCTTCAAAGCCACCGCAATTTTACGGGTGTGATCTTCGATTTGTTTGATCACGTGATCCGATAAATCAAATGGAGGTAATACCGAGTGCGAATCCCCCGAGTGGATACCTGCTGGCTCGATGTGCTCCATCATACCGATGATGTACACGTCTTCTCCGTCACAGATCGCATCTGCCTCCGCCTCGATTGCATTCTCTAGGAAGTGGTCTAATAAAATTTTATTGCCTGGGATATCGCGTAAGATATCCACTACATGTTGCTCTAATTCTTGTTCGTTGATCACGATTTTCATCGATTGCCCTCCTAAAACGTAGGATGGACGAACTAATAAAGGATAACCTAATTCACGACCTAAAGCCGCGGCATTGTCTGCATCTTCGCATACCCCAAACTTAGGATACGGGATATCTAAGTCTTTTAATAAGCTCGAGAACGCACCGCGGTCTTCTGCTAAATCCAAGGCTTCGAACGAAGTGCCTAAGATTTTGATGCCGTATTTCGATAATTTTTCGGCTAATTTCAGGGCTGTTTGGCCGCCTAATTGAACGATAACACCTTCTGGTTTTTCGTGCTGAATGATGTCATACACGTGCTCCCAGAATACCGGCTCGAAATATAATTTATCAGCGATGTCAAAGTCCGTCGAAACTGTTTCTGGATTCGAGTTAATCATAATCGTCTCGTAGCCTGCTTCCTTCGCCGCTAAAACGCCGTGAACACAAGAATAGTCGAACTCGATTCCTTGGCCGATACGGTTTGGCCCAGAACCTAAAACCACTACTTTCTTCTTCGGTGAAACAATAGATTCATTATCTAAAACCGCAGAGGCTCCTTCTTGACCAAACGTCGAGTAATAATAAGGGGTCTTCGCTTCGAATTCCGCCGCACAGGTATCTACGCATTTGTAAATACGCTTAATGCCTACCGCGTTACGCTTATCGTACACCTCTGATTCGAGGCAACGTAAGGTGTGAGCGATTTGGCGATCTGCGAAACCTTTGTGCTTCGCCTCTTCTAATAATACCGTCGGGATATTGTGAATAGAGAACTTCTCCATCTCTTTTTCCACGCGCACTAAATCTTCGATTTGGTTTAAGAACCACTTATCAATTTTCGTTAATTGCTGAATTGTTTTGAACGAAATACCCAGTTTAAAGGCATCGTAGATATGGAATAAACGGTTCCAAGATGGATTCGCTAAGGAGTATAAAATGGCATCTTGATCACGCAATTCCTTGCCATCCGCTCCCATTCCGTTCCGCTTAATCTCTAATGATTGACACGCTTTTTGAAGCGCTTCTTGAAAATTACGCCCGATACCCATGGTTTCTCCCACCGATTTCATTTGCAATCCTAACGTACGATCCGCTCCTTTGAACTTATCAAAATTCCACCGCGGAACTTTCACAATTACGTAGTCTAAAGCCGGCTCGAAATAAGCAGACGTCGTTCCCGTAATCGCATTTGTTAATTCATCTAAATTATAACCGATAGCCATTTTCGCAGCGATCTTTGCAATCGGATATCCGGTTGCTTTAGAGGCCAAAGCCGAAGAGCGTGAAACCCTTGGATTAACCTCAATTGCGATAATCTCATCTGTCTCCGGGTTCAAGGAGAACTGAACATTACATCCTCCTGAAAACTGACCGATGGCGTTCATCATCTTGATCGCCATATCGCGCATGCGTTGGTAGATTGTATCTGGAAGTGTCATCGCCGGAGCTACGGTAATCGAGTCACCCGTGTGAATCCCCATCGGATCGAAGTTCTCAATCGAACAGATGATAATCACATTCCCTAAATTATCACGTAGCAGCTCTAATTCATATTCTTTCCAACCCATAATGGATTGCTCTACTAACACTTCATGTGTAGGGGATGCATGCAAACCTTTGTTTAGGGCTGCATCAAAATCTTTAGCTTCATGCACAAAACCACCACCGGTCCCACCTAAGGTAAACGATGGGCGAATAACTAAAGGAAAACCTGTTTCTTGTGCAATTTCTTTTCCTTCCAGAAAAGAACGAGCCGTACGTCCTTTACAAACGCCCACCCCGATTTCGATCATCTTCAAACGGAATTTCTCGCGATCTTCCGTCGTCTCAATAGCTGCAATGTCTACACCTATAATCTTCACTCCATATTTTTCCCAAATCCCCGCCGCATCACAATCAATCGCTAAGTTCAAGGCTGTTTGACCTCCCATAGTAGGTAAAACTGCATCGACTTGATGATTTTCTAAAATGTGAATGATCGAAGCTTTCTCTAAGGGCTTCAAATATACGTGATCCGCATTCATCGGATCCGTCATAATCGTCGCTGGATTTGAGTTAATTAAGATTACCTCAATGCCCTCTTCCCGTAAGGAACGGGCGGCTTGGGAACCAGCATAATCAAATTCACAAGCTTGACCGATCACAATGGGGCCAGAACCAATAATTAGTACGGATTTAATCGAGGAATCTTTAGGCACAGGTGTTTAAATTAATTTTGAAAGGATAGGTGATTTTGGAGGGTTTTGGTTGACCTCCAAAATTGTGCAAAGTTAGGGTTTTAGGGTCGATTTGCAAAATAAAATATTGACTTTTGTGTAGGTGAGGCAGAACCCGAAAAAACCCTTATTTTTGACAAGAAATTATAGAAATCGTGATAAAAATACTGGTAGCTTTTGATGAAAATAGGGTCATTGGAAAAAACAATGAACTGATATGGCACTTGCCGGCAGATTTGAAAAGATTCAAGGCCTTAACCACAGGTCATGTCATCATCATGGGGCGCAAGACCTACGATTCCATCGGAAAACCGCTACCGAACCGAACCACCATTGTTATTTCTCGCAATCCCGCTTTGCAAATCGAAGGCGTTATCTGCACTAGCTCAATGGAGGAGGCTATTTTAAAAGCCAAATCCCTCAGCCGAGAAGAAATTTTTATCGTAGGAGGCGCTGAAATTTATAAACTTAGCTTAGCCGTGGCCGATCAAATCTTAGTCACACAAATTCACGATATTTTTGATGGAGATGCCTATTTTCCAGAAATCGTGGCGGAACAATGGGAAGTAACCGAAAAAGAGCGAGGCGTAACGGACGAAAAAAATCCCTACCAATACAGCTTTTTGACCTACAGCAGAAAATAATGATTCACAAAATCGATCTAAGTGCTGAAGCGATCTCCATCGACCCCTATTACCAATTCTTGCAGGATCCGGTGGCAGGGGGAATCTGCCTATTTATCGGCACCATTCGCAACAAAAATCAGGGTAAAAGCGTAAAGGCCTTAACCATGGATGCCTATCCTCCTATGGCCTTGAAGCAAATCGAATTATTGTGTGATCAGGCGGCTGCTCAATGGCCAATCGAACGAGTTGCCTTAGTTCATCGAACGGGACCTTTGGAAATCGGGGATATTGCCGTATTAATTGGGGTTACGTGCATTCACCGAGCTGAGGCGTTTAAGGCTTGTGAATGGTTGATTGATACACTAAAGAAGGACGTACCTATTTGGAAAAATGAATTTTACGAAGACGGATCCTCCTGGCTAGTCCCCCATCCCTGAAAGCAGTAGGCTGCAGCCACGCATTTCGGAATTATCGAATCGGCCTAAGACTTTAAATCGAATCCCATCTTCTTCCATTGACCCTAAATCCCGTGTTTCGATAAAGGAACAGGAATCGATGTTTCCCAAATCCGCGATTTTAATTCCCCCCGTTTTATGCGGCTGCGTCACTAAGGTGAATGGGTCACTAACTTCGCGCAAACAAACCCGCATGGTATATGCTGGTGTAAATATGCCCTGAGAATTTGCATAAGCTTGAGAAAATAATTCCGTCATTCCGTATTCCGACGCAATCGAATCAAGCCCCATCTTTTCTTGTAAATAGGCGTGCACTTTATCGCGAATCCATTCCTCGCGGCGCCCTTTCATTCCACCGGTTTCCATCACGATCAATCGATCCTTGTGCTCATTCAAAAACGATAAATCGATGCCAGAATCCACTAAATCCAATAAACCAAAGGTCACGCCCATTAGCCAGACCTTTTTGTCCGTCAATAATGCTTCACGTAGTGCGGTGGCCAACTCTTCGTATTGATTCAAATAAAACCCTGATAACTCAGAATCTGATTCCTGGATGAAATGATCCATCATGAAGACAAGCGAGGAGGTAGAGCGCTCTAAGTAGGAGGGCAACAAGGCAAAAATATGGTAATCGCTCAATGGGCCATACTCGCGCTCAAAGGCAATTTTCGAAATTTGCTGGTAAAATCCGGGATCACAAACGGCGTGTTTGGAGGGGATTTGACCAGTCGTTCCCGAGCTTTCAAAAGAGAATAAAACAGGCTGAGATCCCGTTAATACTTCGTGATTTTTAAACAATTCGATAGGCAAAAAAGGGATTTCAGTCCACTGATTTACCTTTTCAGGATCTACCCCTGATAGGTTCACGTAAGAACGATAAAGTGGATTATAGGTCACTTGAAAACGAAAAATCTCTAAAGCCATTACCTCAAAGTCGGATTCCTGCATGTGCAGAACGCGTCTTTTTAATTTTTCTCGCCACGACTCGATCACTTGATCCATTTGATTTTACCTGATGTAGCGCAAAATTAACGCAAATCATTAACTTTACTGTTGAAATTTTCAAAGGATTCGATGCGGAAATTAGCCGGCATGTTCATGATTGTCTTATTTAGTCTAGGTGCTTGTGTACAAGAACCTAGCTTCAGCTCCACGCCCGTCATTCAATTTAAGGCGATTCAGAAGATAACTAAAACGAGTAATGATGGTTTTGGCGGAACTACGAAAATTGATTCTGTCATCATGAGTATTAATTTTCAAGATGCAGAAGGGGATTTAGGACTAACTGAAGCCCAATTAAAATCCGACATCAAATACAAGGATTTTCGCAATTTCGAAGTAGCGGTATTATTACGAAAAAATGGTGCATTTATTCCTATCACCTTTACACCGGCTTTAGGGGGATTAATGAATTTCAATTTCAAGCCTAATCAGAAATCTGGGCCCATTGAAGGCAGTATCGATTATTCCACCCAATTCGTATATGCTTTTTATAAAGGATATAGCCCTCAGTTTACCCCTAAAAACGACACGTTAAAATTCAAGATTTTTATCCGCGACAACGCGTTTAACCAGAGCAATACAATCGAAACAGATCCAATTATCATCTTTAAAGACTAGAGACCCTTTATCTTTCGATAAATTTCAGGCTGAAGTCGATAAGTAAACATCCGCTGATCCTGTTCATCTAATTGAATATCCAAAATTTCTTCCCCCACAAAAATCAAACCCAACATTTTAGTGAAATTCTCAATTAATTTCGCTCTAAACTGCCTTTGCGATTCAGGAGAACTTTTATGTTTACCAAAAAAGGCGATTATCTGATGGCCATTCACAAATCCCTGCTCATAATTCAAAACCAAGAAGTCCAAGAACAAACGCTCATTTGCCCCTAACATAAAGCGGATAGATTTTTTCAGCTTTTTTTGCTTTAATCGTCGGTAAATTTCCACGCTCAAACCAATAAATAAGCCTCCGCCTAAAATCATCATCAACACAGAAAATTTATCCAACCAAGAACCTTCGTCTAATGTTCCAATATATTCAGCCTCACTTAATAAGGTTTTGATGGAAACCACCGTAATCCCCGGCTCATTTATCGATGACTTCACCACATTATTCGACCAAATTAAGGAATCCCCGCTTGCATGTAAATAGGCCTCTTTATCATCACCTCTTTGCGCATTTAAATAGATTCGATGCGGGTTTTTCCATTGATAAACTTTGAAATCATCCTCTAAGTCAATAAAAAACATGGTATCATAAGCAAAATTTTTATTCGGTTTATCTGTAATGATAAAGTACCGACCATTAAATACAAATGGCTTCGTTTCCTTAGAATCCAAGAAATTCAATACCGTTGGTAATTTTATTTCCCCTAAGCGACTGAATTTTTGATTAAAGAAATCATATTCATAAATACCGTAATCGCGATTAAATGCCATCTTCTTTTCGGTATCATTCATTTCCACGGTACTTAAGAGATAGAATCTGTCCTTTTTAGGTGAATAGCCTGCAAATCCATCGAATATAGCTGCAGGAACATCGCCATCGGCTGCGATACTCAACCACTCTTTGGCTAAAAAATCATATTTTGTTATCAAATTAGTGGACCTCCAAAAGCCATAACCACCAAAGGAATAAATATCATCCCCCCGCATAAATACGGTGCTTAAACAATTTGAACCTCGGTGAAAGGTCTGATCTAGTCGCTTCAATGTCCAAGTAGACTTATCTAGTTCATACACCTGACCCGTACAATGTATGGTTACATAGTACTTTGATGATTGGTTAATTTGAAATTCATGAATACCCTCAGAACTAGGTAAAATATCTTTAAAATCTACACCTATCGAATTGATTGTATCTAATTTAGCCCATCCAGTGGAGGGCTTATACCTGTCTATTTCGTGTGTAACTAAGTGTAAACGTAAAAAATTAACAGATTTATCCTCCTGCCATTTGATGTACTGAGCCTCCCCTTTAAAGGCAAAAATGAGAAACAGAAAGAGGAGTAGGCTTGCTTTTTTTAGCATGTTATTGTGGTTGCGTCCCCAAAAATAACTAATTTTGTAAATTAACAAGTTTATTTAGTATTCAACGCATGACATTACACCGAGAAGGACGAACCTTATTAATCACATCATTACTTATTGTCCTGGTCATCAATGGCCTGGTAGCCAATTTCTTTCCGGAAAATGTTTTCTTGAGAGAAACGATCGTGGTGATTACGTCTCTTTTCTATTTGATCATCCTGCAATTTTTTCGAGTTCCCCAGCGCCATACCGAACTGAACCCTAAACATATCATCGCTCCGGCAGATGGAAAAGTGGTTGTCATTGAAGAAACGGTAGAAACAGAATATTTTAAAGGCCCACGTCGTCAGGTTTCGATCTTCATGTCCCCTTTAAATGTGCACATAAACTTCAACCCCATCTCTGGGATTGTTTCTTATTTCAAATACCATCCAGGTAAATTCTTAGTGGCTTGGCATCCAAAGTCGAGTACAGAAAACGAGCGAACTACCTATGTGGTGAAGCACGATAACGGTACGGAAGTTCTTTTCCGCCAGATCGCGGGAGCATTAGCGAAACGTATTTGTTGGTATGCTAAAGAAGGGGATTCGGTTGTTCAAGGCACGGAGTTTGGCTTTATTAAATTTGGTAGCCGTATCGATATCTATTTGCCTTTAGACGCAGAAATTTGTGTTAATATCGATGATAAACCAGTAGGAGGCGAAACGGTTATTGCTAAATTAGCTTAAAACCAAGAAGTCCAAGACTCCTCAATCAATCCGATAATTTTTTCAAGACCTTGCTGATCCACTTCAGAAAAGTCTGTTAATTGGTCTGAATCCAGGTCAAACACCAGCACGACTTCCCCATTCACAATAGCGGGTAAAACAATCTCTGATTTCGAGGCAGACGCACAAGCAATGTGACCGGGGAAAGCCTCCACATCTGGAACTAAAACCGTTTCTTTCGTCGTATAGGCGTGTCCGCAAACTCCCTTGTGAAATGGAATTCGGGTACAGGCAACTGGACCTTGAAAAGGCCCTAAGACTAATTGATTTTCCTTAGTGAGATAGAAACCTACCCAGAAAAAACCGAATACCTCGTGCACTGCCGCCGCAATATTTGCTAGGTTCGCATATTTATCTGTTTCTCCAGCTAAGAGTGATTGAATTTGAGGGAATAAGGCGGCGTATTTCTCTTCACGAGTGCCATCGATTTTGACTAGATCTTCTGCCATATTATGCAAAATAACGTTGTAGCCAGGTGTTATCCGCTCTTTGTAACCAGCCCGAGCGGTAAGTACCTAGCGATTCTGTTTGAAGGGGGATTACCTGTTTAGAAGGTGTCAAAACGGGATTGTTTTTCAAAGCGGTCATGGGTAAAAGTGTTAGCTCGTTGCCTTCCACGACTGCCGTACTGCGATCGAAGAAATCAATACCTAAGCTTGCGCCCATCTCCTTGAACCAGCGCGTTGAGGCATCGATAGAGCAGCCAGAAGCTGCGTTTACCGTTTCATCCACCGCGATGACAATCACTTGCTGAAAGCGAATCTCAAATGAAGCGTTCAGTCCAGCTCCGTGCGCCGCCCATTGGGTTAAGGCTGGAGCTAAATAGTCCTGGATGGCTTGGGTTTCTGACGCCGTAAAAGATCGATTCGCTTGATAGACCCATACGCGGGAATGATCGGGCATTTGTTCAATGGGTAAATACATATATTACATGGATTGATGCACTAATTCAGCTAAATCTACTACTTGGATGTGTTTTTCTTTTCCTACTTTATTCAGGCCGTCTTGGACCATCACCATGCAGAAGGGGCACGCTAAGGCCACTTTGCTGACACCTGAATCGACCATTTCTTGGACTCTTTTCACCTGCACGTCTTCGCCGCCCGTTTCCGGTTCTTTGAATACTTGTGCGCCACCCGCTCCACAGCAGAGCCCTTTTGTCCTACAACTTTTTAGTTCGATTAGTTCCTTTTTTAATCCGGAAATGATCTCGCGAGGTGCCTCGTAAACCCCGTTTCCTCTACCTAAGTAGCAAGAATCGTGGTAGGCTACTTGTTCTACAGAAGCATCTTCAGTTGTTTTTATTTTTCCTGAGC
>CAIVPV010000091.1 GCA_903907915.1 uncultured Cytophagaceae bacterium | reverse complement strand
GGACTGAAAGTCCTTTAATTTAGCTAATTCATCGATTCCAGGTAAGGTAAAGTATTTAGGATCTCCACCGCGGTAGACTTGGTATAGGTATTTTGTCGCCGTTAAAATGGAAAGACCTTGCGTGAATTCCGGGTATTTTGCGAGTAATTTTTCGGTTCGTTTGATTTTAGCCAAAAGTTCCGGTGTCAGCGCTCTACCCTTTTCAAATGCATCAATATTAATCTCAAATGGCATCACCCCTTTGAATCGATTCTCCACAAATTTCAAATCCGAATAAATGGCATTATCACGAGGTAAATCATCTACAATATAACCTACGGCTTGAATTTTGGTCAAACCATAAACCGAAACCACTAATATGATAGAGATAAAACCATAAATGAATTTCCGGTGGTGCAATACCCACACGTCCACTCGATTTAAGAATTTGTTCACTCGAACAGATTCAAAATGGGCTAAATCTTTCTTCTGAGGAGGGGCTAAAAAGCTAAAAAAGATAGGAATAAGTACCAGCGAGATGAAGAAGGTAATCATTACATTCAACGCCGCAACAATTCCGAATTCAACCAGAAGCGCTGAACCAGTAAAGGCAAAAACCCCGAAACCAATGGAAGTTGTTAGGTTCGCTAAAAACAACGTCCTGCCTACCTTAGAAGCACTTTCAATTAACGATTCCTCTTTTGTTTTACCTGATAAATACGTCTCATGGTATTTATTCAATAAGAAAATAACATTAGGGATCCCTATAACAACAATAAGCGGAGGGATTAATCCAGATAGTAAAGTGATTTTAAATCCAAAGAACACAATAGTAGCCAGCGAGGCAACAATACCTACTAGTACAACGATATTCGCAAAAAATACGACTTGAAACGAGCGGAAAAAGAACAACAAAATCAAGGAGGTAACTAAAATAGCTAAGCCTAAAAACAAGCCCAATTCCTTGGTTACCTGGGAGGTATATTCTGTTCTGATAAATGGCATGCCGGTCATATGAACCGTATGCTTCATTTTGGCTTGGTATTGTTCGGCTAAAGTTTTGATATTTTTAACCAATGTGATTCGCCCTTTATCATTGATCACTTTTTGATCTAAGGTGATTAAAAGGAGGTGTGTCTTTAAATCTTCTGTATATAGGAAGTTTTTATAGATGGGTAAATCATTCAATCGGGACTTGAATTGACTTAGATTTTCTCGAGTAAGTGCTAAAGAAGAATCTAGTAAATTTCTTGTCTTAAATTTTTTCTCCGTCGAATCAATATATAATTCTGGTAAAGTAGAAAGCGATAAGACATTTTTAATGCCAGGCTGGTTTTTTACCGCCGAACTTAAATCGCGCCAAGCTTTGAACTCTGCTGGGCTGAATAGTTGCTCATTTTCGACCGCGATGACCATCACGGCCCCATCTTCGCCGTATTTCTTTTTAAATCCTTCGTAAAGTTGAAAGCGCTCGTCTGATTTGGGAAGAATTTTGGCTAATTCATAACTGAGTTGGATTTGGCTGGCTTTATAACCCAAACCAAGAGTTAGCAATAGGATAAATCCTAATAAGGGAAATTTATACTGAAGAATACTTCTTGCAATCCAATTCCAAGCGTTTTTCATACTTATTTCATTAAGACCTCAGCTAATAGTAAATCCTCCGGTGTGGTGATTTTGATATTTTTATAAGATCCTTCTACTAGGTTTATTGTTACTCCAATGGATTCTACCACCCGGGCATCATCTGTAAATTCCTCTGCATATTCTTGTTTAAAAGCCTCTTTTAAATCATTTAAAGTGAATATTTGTGGTGTTTGTATTAATCGAATTGACTCCCTATTTAAGTGCTCGGACCCTAATTGGTCAGCAGATAACATGCGAACCGAATCTTTAGACGCAACGGCTAAAACAGCATTACCTTTTTCCTCTGCCGAACGAAATCCTTTTGTTATTAATTCCGGATCGATTAAAGGCCTAACTCCATCATGTATGGCAACTAATCCATCCTCGTTAATCGTTTGAATCGCATTTTGACTACTGTGGAAACGAGAATTACCCCCTTCGACTAATCGATGGGCAATTTTAGGTAATTCGCTTATCAACGAATTCCAATAGTCAAACTGATCATTAGGTAAGACGAGGATAATTTCCGTCTGTGGATCTGCTTGATAAAAAGCGGAAATCGTGTGATATAATACGGGTTTGCCCTGCAAAAGCAAAAATTGTTTAGGGACCGCACTCAGCATACGCTGACCGGAGCCCCCTGCGACAATAATGGCAAATTTTTTCAAAGCAAACCCGATTAATTCTATTAGATGATTAACATCACGTCACCATAGGAGAAGAAACGGTATTTCTCCTTGATAGCTTGTTTATATGCTTCTGTGACTAATTCATGTCCACCAAAAGCCGATGCCATCATTAAAAGGATCGATTCTGGTAAATGGAAATTAGTTAATAAAGCAGTAGGAATTTTAAACTCGTAAGGAGGGAAGATGAACTTATCTGTCCAGCTATTAATCGGTTTTAAGTGACCGCTTGCTGATACGGATGATTCCAAAGCCTTCATTACAGTCGTTCCTATCGCTAATACATGCTTTTTATTATCGATTGCTTCGTTAACAAAATTACAAGTAGAATCATCAATCATAAAGTGTTCTGAATCTGTTTTGTGTTTAGTCAAATCCTCCACATCTACATGGCGGAATGTTCCCAAACCTACGTGCAATGTGATAGGAGTGAACTGAGCTCCATTTAATTCCATACGCTTCATGACAATTTTCGAAAAGTGCAAACCCGCTGTAGGAGCTGCCACAGCACCTACGTGCTCTGCATAAATGGTTTGAAAACGCTCGCGATCATCTTCTGTCGCCGCTCTTTTTAAACGAATCTCGTCTGGAAGTGGTGTTTCACCTAATTCGTGAATCGTCTGCATTAATGCCTCGTGATCCCCATCATATAAGAAACGAATGGTACGGCCACGTGAAGTGGTGTTATCAATTACCTCTGCGACTAAATCTGAATCGCCGAAATATAATTTATTACCTACGCGTATTTTACGTGCAGGATCTACTAATACGTCCCAAAGACGGTGTTCTCTATTTAGTTCTCTCAATAAAAACACCTCGATTTGAGCACCCGTTTTTTCTTTATTCCCGTATAAACGAGCAGGAAATACCTTTGTATTGTTGGTTACCAATACATCACCTTCACCAAAATAATCAATGATATCTGTGAATTTCTTATGTTCAATCGTCTTGTTCTTACGGTTAATCACCATCATGCGCGCATCTTCACGATTCTCAGTAGGATTAAGGGCAATTAAATTTTGGGGTAAATCAAATCTGAATTCAGATAATTTCATTCTCAGAGGGGTTGAATTTTTATAATCTACAAATATACCATATTGAAGGGGGGCTTGTCAAGGTAAATCTTTGAAACAATATAGAATCTACGTAGTTTAGCCCTTTAAGATACATAGAGGATGAAAAAAGTTTCCATATTTTGGTTTAGGCGTGATTTAAGAGTAGAAGACAATCATGGATTATTCCAAGCTTTGTCCTCCGAGGTTCCAGTTCTCCCGCTTTTTATCTTTGATACCCAGATTCTCGATCGCTTGCCCTCTACATCTGATGGCCGAGTGGAGTTTATTCATCAATCCATTTCGAAGCTTAGTGAGACTATAGGTCGTCATTTGTGTGTTAAGCACGGTAAGCCTTTAGATGTTTTTACGGAGGTTTTTGATCAATGGGATGTCGTCCGCATTTATACAAATCATGATTATGAGCGCTATGGTTTAGAACGCGATGCAAGTATTAAAGCCTTAGCAAAGGAAAAAGGGATTGAGTTTAACACTTTTAAAGATCAAGTTGTTTTTGAAAAAGACGAGGTTCTTTCTGGCGCAGGAACTCCCTACACTGTTTTTACGCCCTATTCGAGAAAGTGGAAAGCATTATTAGCTGAAACTAACTTGCCGGAATATCCATCGTCGTCTCTTTTAAATTATGTATCGGAGACGTTTACAGTACCTACTTTATCAGAAATCGGATTCCAGCCCTCGGGATTAAGCTTTCCTGAGAATTCCGTTCAAGATGATTTGATTAAGTCGTATGCTCTTGATCGTGATTTTCCTGCCAAACCAGGAACCTCTAGACTCTCGGTTCATTTACGTTTTGGTACGGTATCCATCCGTTCCTTGGTACGTAGAGCACTCGGCAAATCGGAGGTTTGGTTGAATGAGCTGATTTGGCGCGATTTTTATTTTAATATTCTTCATCATTTTCCCCATATCTCAGCAGGACATTCCTTTAGAAAGGAATACGATCGAATGAATTGGCGGAATAATGAAGGGGAATTTAAGGCTTGGTGTTCTGGCAAGACAGGTTATCCGATAGTAGATGCAGGGATGCGGGAGTTGAACGAAACGGGTTTTATGCACAACAGAGTCAGAATGATTGTAGCTAGTTTCTTAGTGAAGCATTTGCTAATTGATTGGCGTTGGGGGGAAGCCTATTTTGCTGAAAAATTATTGGATTTTGATTTTGCTGCAAATAATGGTGGCTGGCAGTGGGCGGCAGGTTGTGGTTGCGATGCAGCACCCTACTTTCGCGTTTTTAATCCAACCCTCCAGACGGCAAAATTTGATCAATCTTTAACTTACATCAAAAAATGGGTGCCCGAATTGCAAGAATTGACTTATCCGGCACCTATCGTGAATCACGAATTTGCGCGTGCTAGAGTCTTAGAGGCTTATAAAGTGGCCTTAGGGAAATAGATTTTCTTTCCTAGGATGCTATAATCGATTAAATCAATACTTAAATAGCCGATTTTCAAATTAACTTGAACCTTTAAAGGTACTTGGTATTCATCATCGCTGATCCAAAGACGAATAGCATCTTCCTCTTTGAACAAATTGTTTTTAGGTAATAAGATAGTTGTTTTTATACTCGCTTTTTTCCCCGCCTCCGTTTCGATAATTTCCTTCGATTTTACGACGAGTACTATATCATAAATTTTGCTATCTACTAAAACTTGTGCTGACCAACGTGAACCAGGTTTTTTGTCGGAAACGGGTTTTGATCGAATAAAATAATAGGCAGATATGAGGTCCAAAAGATCTTTAGGTCCTGCCATTGTTGAAGTTACAGGTTTGTTCTGAGGGGAACTAATTCGAGCAAAGCCTTTATCCATTTGATAAATGACCGTTTCTTCTTTTCTATAGCGCCCTTCTCGCTTACGCATTTCAGTTTTAACGGGTAAAAGGGTGTGGGTATCTATTTGCGCCGACCAGTAATCATGTAATGGGCTAAATAATTCGAGTACTCCAGTCGTTTTCCCCTCAATTTCTACTTTACGTAATAATTGCTCACCATTTTGACTCGTTCCCGAACTACTTTTGATGCTAGCTTCTGCCGCATTGATAAACCCTAAATGTATCCGGTATTTTAGATTTTCCCCTGCAATCAATGGACTATTTTCTTGAGCAAAAAGGCTCAAAAATGGACACAGGAAAAGAAAAATAACAAGAGTCTGATTTTTCATGCCAAAGCACAATATATTATCAATTGTTTGTATAAAAAATTAGAGGCAATTTTCTATTTTTGTATAGGCCAAACGATAAAACAAATATACTCGATTGCCCCTTAAATTTTTAGATAAAAAACGAAAATGGCGAAACAAGCTAGTGATGCACAAGGCCTAGCGGCTGAAAAGTTAAAAGCTTTACAAACTACTCTGGAAAAATTAGATAAAGCTTACGGAAAAGGTACCGTTATGCGTCTATCAGATAGTAAAGTAATGGACGTTCCTGTTATTTCAACAGGGTCTTTAGGATTAGACTTAGCCTTAGGGATAGGTGGTGTACCTAGAGGACGTGTGGTGGAGATTTATGGTCCTGAGTCTTCTGGTAAAACAACCTTAACCTTGCACATGATTGCTGAAGCTCAAAAAGCGGGTGGTCTAGCTGCTTTTGTGGATGCTGAACACGCTTTCGATCGTGCTTATGCAGAAAAATTGGGAATTGACTGCGAAAATTTATTGATCTCTCAACCTGACAATGGCGAGCAAGCTTTAGAAATTGCAGAGCATTTGATCTCATCAGGAGCTATTGATATTATCGTTATTGACTCGGTGGCTGCTTTAGTTCCTAAAGCGGAGATAGAAGGGGAGATGGGGGATTCTAAAATGGGTCTTCAAGCTCGTTTGATGTCACAAGCCTTACGTAAATTAACAGGTACAATTAATAAGACGGGCTGCTGCTGTGTCTTTATTAATCAATTACGTGATAAAATTGGTGTCATGTTTGGTTCACCAGAAACAACAACGGGTGGTAATGCATTGAAATTCTATGCTTCTGTTCGTTTAGATATTCGTCGTGCCGGTCAAATTAAGGAAAGCGCGGATTCTATTACAGGAAATAGAACGCGGGTGAAGGTTGTAAAGAATAAATTAGCGCCTCCTTTTAAAGTAGTTGAATTTGATATCATGTACGGAGAAGGTATTTCTAAGGCTGGTGAAATTCTAGATTTAGGCGTTGACTTAGAAGTGATTGATAAATCAGGTTCTTGGTTCTCTTATAATGGAAACCGTTTAGGTCAAGGTCGAGATGCGGTGAAAGACTTAATCAAAGATAATCCGGAATTAATGGACGAACTAGAAGCGAAGATTAAAGCAAAGGTGAAAGTAGATGATACACCTTTACTAGATAAAGATCCTATTGCAGAATAAAAATGGAAATAGACATAAAAAAGAGGCAAAAATTAATTTTTGCCTCTTTTT
>CAIVPV010000090.1 GCA_903907915.1 uncultured Cytophagaceae bacterium | reverse complement strand
TGAAATACACTCATCGCCTCATCTGCCCTCGGATCCCCTAATCCCGGAATTTTTTTACCGTCTATAATTGTACCCTCGCGCGATTCTTTCGTATCATTTCCATACGGATGATGCGGAATATACTGCGATTGAATATTCTCTGGCGTCGTTCCCTCTACAATGGGATACGCATACATGCCCACATTCGCTACGAAAGCATATTGATGATCTGGACTTAAAGTTATGCCAAAAGGCAGGCGCCCCGTTCCCGTGCTCGACTTCAACGTTCCCGTACTCAAATCAATACGCACCATTCGGTAATTCGCCTGATCCAGCACAAACAACTCATTCTTTTCAGGCAAAAGTGCCATATCCGACGCAAAACTATCATTGAACGTTTTTTCACCAATTTTTCCATCGAGCGAAATTGTTCTTATCACCTTACCCGTTAGAATATCCACTTGAAGTACATTTCCAGCATCTCCACCACTTAGGTAAAAGCTTTGGCTATCAGACGCAAATACTATTCCTAAAAAAGAACTCTTTCCAAAAGGAGACATTTTATCAGATGTCCCAAATTCCGGGAAACGCTTCGATGTATTGCTCGTCAAATCCACCCGCGTAAACGCCGCATTATGAATCGTGATCGCCCATTTCTTATCTGGACTAATCGATAACCCAAACGGATCATCCGTTATACGAATCGTTTTCCCTGCCGGCGTCACATACCGACCACTCGGAAGCACCGAATGTCCATTGGTGTCAATCTTAGCAAACTCATTTAATCCCGGAACCTCCAGAATTTGTTGTGCCTGCGCAGAAGTAGTATATAATAGAGTAAAGGCAAAAAGAGTCAGTAGTTTTTTCATGTAAGGAAATGTTTCCACTAAGGTAAATAGGCTTAGCGGGATGTATATTATGGGAGTGATAAATTTTAGTCGCGACTGCGTCTCTTAGTCGCCTGCGGCTTAGTCATCACTGCGTGACTTAGTCGACTTCGTCTTAGTCATCGCTGCGCGATTTAGTCACGACTGCGTCGTTTAGTCGACTTCGTCTTAGTCGGAAGGGAATGAGTCCAGAGGTCATTCACCATTAACCATTTACCATTCACCATCTCTACTAGTGACTAATTTAAATTATTTTTACCCACCCTCTTGTTTGTAATATATTTTTTCCTACCTTTGCACTCCCGTTCGACAAACGCAGTTTTTTATTCAGAGAGAGGTTGGCAGAACTTCCCGAATTTATTTAAAACACATAAAATGCATGTCAAACAGGTCTTAAATCGAGGAAAGCTTGATTTTTGTGTTAGAACTGGTATTGATTGATGACCGTTGAATGCCCAGCCCATCGATTAAATATTAAGCTACACAAGGTGTTTTTTCACTGTTATTCACAGTGGGTTCATCTTGTCGCCTTATACCAATTCTGCAGTATTTATTGTTTAGGTTCCTATATCACGTTCAGTAGAACGATGATTTTGAATAAAAGTCTTACAACAAGCCACGTTAGCCTTGTAAGCATATTTATATTTTAAATATTAACATATTATGTCAGGAATTATTGGTAAAAAAGTCGGAATGACTAGCCTATACATGGAAGACGGTAAAGCCGTTCCTTGTACGCTAATTGAAGCCGGTCCTTGTGTGGTTACACAAGTGAAAACTGTAGAGAAAGAAGGCTATAACGCTGTTCAAATCGGCTACGGTGAGAAAAAAGAGAAGCACACAACAAAATCTTTGTTGGGTCACTTCAAGAAAGCAAATACAACTCCCAAGAAAAAATTGGTAGAATTTCGCACGTTTGAGCAACCACTAGCATTAGGGGATGTTTTAACGGTAGAAATGTTAGAATTAGACACTTACGTTGACGTAGTGGGTACTTCTAAAGGTAAAGGTTTCCAGGGTGTTGTTAAGCGTCACGGATTTTCTGGTGTGGGTGGTCAAACTCACGGTCAGCATAACCGCGGTCGTCACCCAGGTTCAATTGGTGCGTGTTCATTCCCAGGTCGTGTATTCAAAGGTTTACGCATGGCGGGTCGTACGGGTGGTAATCGTGTAAAGGTTCAAAACTTACAAGTTTTGAGAATCTATCCGGAGAAAAACTTGTTAGTAGTTTCTGGATCAGTTCCTGGAGCTAAGAACTCATACGTAATCATTGAAAATTAGAAATTGGGCCTAGCCTAAACAATAGACATTCTGAAACATGGAATTATCAGTATATAACATAGCAGGAAAAGATACCGGAAAGAAGATTACTCTTTCGGATGAAATCTTTGGTATCGTTCCTAACGAGCATGTGGTTTACTTAGATGTGAAGCAATATTTAGCTAACCAACGTCAAGGAACTCACAAAGCGAAAGAGCGTGCAGAAGTTTCTCGCTCGACTCGTAAGATTAAGAAACAAAAAGGTACGGGTGGTGCTCGTGCAGGTTCAGCTAAATCTCCTTTAATGAAAGGTGGTGGACGTATTTTTGGACCACGCCCACGTGATTACCACTTCAAATTGAACAAGAAAGTGAAAATATTGGCTCGCCAATCAGCTCTAGCTGCTAAAGCACAAAGTGGAGATATCGCGATCTTAGATTCAGTTTCATTCGCAACGCCACAAACGAAAGCTTATTTAGCGATGTTGAAAGCGCTTCAATTAGATAACATAAGAACATTATTGATTACACAAGATGTAGACAAAAATGTTGTTTTATCTGGTCGTAATGTTCCTAAGACGAAGGTAACAACCGCAGGCGATGTGAACACATACGATTTAGTGAACGCAGGTAAGTTGTTAATTACAACTGCAGCGATTGAAAAAATTGAGTCATCATTCAGTAACTAATTGACAGAAGATTTTCTGTTATAAACGAAAATAAAAATGGGCATTATTAAACGTCCGGCCTTGACTGAAAAGTCGCAAGCCATGCAAGAGAAAGGCCAATACACGTTTGTGGTTGAATTGACAGCAAACAAAATCGAAATTGCCAAAGAGGTGAAGAAGATGTACGGTGTTGATGTTCAAGATGTGAGAACAATGCGTCAAATTGGAAAAGTAAAATCCAAGAGTACACGTACGAAAGTCACGTCTGGACGTACTTCTACGATCAAGAAAGCAATTGTAACAGTAGCTCCAGGTGAAGTAATTGACTTCTACCAGGGAATCTAATTAAAATAACTAAGGGGGTTCATCCCGATAAATTGAACTAATTAAATGGCAGCAATTAAAAAAATTAAACCAACAACTCCAGGACAACGTCACCGCATCGCGCCGACGTTCGAGGAGATTACTACGGACAAACCGTACAAGCCTTTACTAGAACCGATCAAAAGAACGGGTGGTAGAAACGCGGATGGTCGTCGCTCAATGCGTTACATTGGTGGTGGTCACAAGCGTCGTTACCGTGTGATTGATTTCGCTCGTTTGAAATTTGACGTTCCAGCAACGGTATTAACAGTAGAGTATGATCCTAACCGTACTTCACGTATTGCTCTTATTGAGTATACGGACGGTCAGAAGACATATATTTTGGCACCTGCGGGTATCCAAGTGGGCCAAACAGTTATCTCAGGAGAGAAAGTATCTCCAGAGGTGGGTAATGCATTGCCTTTGGCAAACATCCCATTAGGTACATTAGTGCACGCAATAGAATTACAACCTGGTAAAGGAGCTGAAATGGCTCGTTCTGCTGGTACGTATGCTCAATTGTTAGCACGTGATGGAAAATATGCAACCTTAAAATTACCTTCAGGTGAGATGCGTATGGTATTAGCTCGTTGTCTTGCGACAATCGGAACGGTATCTAATTCGGATCACATGAACGTGAACTTAGGTAAAGCAGGACGTCACCGTTGGTTAGGTCGTCGTCCACGTGTTCGTGGTGTTGTAATGAACCCAGTCGATCACCCGATGGGTGGTGGTGAGGGTCGCTCTTCAGGAGGTCACCCACGTTCTCGTAACGGTTTATTGGCTAAGGGTAAGAAAACTCGTAATCCAAAGAAAAACACAAATCGTCTTATCATCAGTAGAAGAAAAAAATAGTTAGATGGCACGTTCACTAAAAAAAGGTCCTTACATTGATTACCGCCTTGATAACAAGGTTCAGGCTATGAATGAATCCGGAAAAAAATCCGTGATCAAAACATGGTCTAGACGTTCAATGATCTCTCCAGATTTCGTAGGTCACACATTCGCAGTTCACAACGGGAATAAATTCATTCCAGTTTTTGCAACGGAGAATATGGTAGGTCACAAATTAGGGGAGTTCTCTCCAACACGTAACTTCCGTGGTCACGTGGCGAAAAAAGACAAAGGTAAAAGGTAAATAGATAGACTCTCGGGTCTTAATCAATATTGAAAATGGAAGCAATTGCTAAATTAAGAAATGTCCCTACGTCGCCGCAGAAAATGCGTATTGTCGCAGACATGGTACGAGGACAGAAAGTATCCAAAGCATTGGGTATCTTAAAATTTGAGCCCAAAGTTGGTGCTGCATCGATAGAGAAATTATTACTCTCTGCGGTTTCTAACTGGCAAAACAAGCATGTCGATGCTAAAATTGAGGAAGCGGACTTGTTTATCAAGACGATCTTCGTTGATGGTGGTGCTTCGATTAAGCGTTTACGCCCTGCTCCGCAAGGAAGAGGTCACCGCATCTTGAAGCGTTCGAATCACATTACCATTGTAGTTGCGTCTTCTGAGGCACCTATTTTGGCAGAAACTACAGCAGAATAATAGACTATTAGATAAAACTAGAAATGGGACAAAAAATTAACCCTATTGGATTAAGATTAGGTATCGTGAGAGGTTGGGATTCTAATTGGTACGGAGGAAAGACGTTCGCTGATAAGCTTGTCGAAGACGAGAAAATCAGAAAGTACGTAGCCGCTCGTATTCCTAAAGGATCTATCTCAAAAGTTATCATTGAGCGCACGTTAAAGCGTATCACATTAACGATTAATACAGCTCGTGCTGGTGTCGTTATTGGTAAGCAAGGTGCAGAGGTAGATAAACTTAAAGAAGAGTTAAAGAAAATCACTGGTAAAGATGTTCAAATCAACATCTTTGAGATTAAGCGTCCAGAAATCGATGCGAAATTAATCGGTGAAGCTATCGCTCAACAATTACAAGCTCGTATTTCATTCCGTCGTGCCATGAAGCAAGCAATCGCATCAGCGATGCGTGTAGGTGCTCAAGGAATTAAATTAAAGTTATCAGGTCGTTTAGGTGGTGCTGAAATGGCACGTTCTGAAGGATACAAAGAAGGTCGTATTCCTCTTCACACGCTTCGTGCCGATGTAGATTACGCAATCTCTGAAGCTTTAACTGTATACGGAAAGATTGGTATCAAAGTATGGGTATTCCGTGGTGAAATCTACGGTAAACCAGATTTATCTCCTAATGCGAACATGGGATTACAATCAACTGCAGCGGATTCTCGCGGTGGTGATCGTGGACCTCGTGGACGTGGTGATGACCGTGGTGGTCGTCGTCGTCCAGAAGGAGCGGCTGATCAAGGTGGAGACCGTAATAAGCCAGGTGCTGGCGGTGCGAACCGTGGCCGTGGTGGAAAGCGATAAAATATATTTGAATTAGATATTAGACTTATAAGAAGATGTTACAACCAAAAAGAACCAAATTTCGTAAGCAACAGAAAGGTCGCGTAAGAGGTGTTGCAACCCGTGGCCACGAGATTGATTTTGGATCATTCGCTATTAAATCTTTAGAGCCAGGTCGTATCACCGCTCGTCAAATTGAAGCAGCTCGTATCTCGGTAACCCGTGCTATGAAACGTGAAGGACAAGTTTGGATCCGTGTTTTCCCTGACAAACCTATCACTAAGAAACCTGCAGAGGTTCGTATGGGTAAGGGTAAGGGTGCTCCTGAGTATTGGGTAGCTAATGTTCGCCCAGGAACTATCTTGTTTGAATCGTCAGGGGTTCCTTTGGCGATTGCTCAAGAGGCTTTACGTTTAGCAGCACAGAAGTTGCCAATGCGTACAAAGTTTGTTGTTCGTAGAGATTATTCAGAATAGGATAGTAGACTCACAGTTTACTATATCCAAATAACATTGTTATGAAAAACGCAGAAATACAAAAATTAGGAGTTGAAGAATTAACAAAGCAGATTACTGCTGAGCAAGAGAATATCTCTCGTTTGAAATTAGCTCACGCTATTTCACCGATTGAGAACCCAATGCGCATTCGTCAAAACCGTAAATTGATCGCGAAATTAGAAACTGCTCTAACCGCGGCAAAAAAAGCATAAGTATTAATTTTTAATAGGCTGGTTCAAATACGCTATCGGCCAATTGTTTAACAGTAATCCAATAACCATGGAAGAAAGAAATCTAAGAAAAGTTAGAATTGGGAAAGTGGTGAGCAACAAGATGGACAAGTCCATCACGCTAACCGTTGACCGCAAGGTAAAACACCCATTGTACGGAAAGTTCGTACAAAAGACGACAAAATTGATGGCACACGATGAGAACAACGAGTGCGGAATCGGTGACACAGTGAAAGTAATGGAAACACGTCCTCTTTCTAAAAATAAGTGTTGGAGATTAATAGAAATCGTCGCTAAAGCGAAGTAATTCTATATTGTTATACAAAATTTAAAATTTAAAGATCAAATAGTATGTTACAGCAAGAATCAAGATTGGGTGTAGCGGATAATTCTGGAGCAAAAGAAGTTTTAGTCATTCGCGTTTTAGGCGGTACTGGCAAAAGATACGCTTCTATTGGTGACAAGATTGTCGTTTCTGTGAAGTCGGCTTTATCTTCTTCTAGTATGAAGAAAGGAACCGTTTCAAGAGCAGTAGTTGTTCGTGTGAAGAAGGAAATTCGTCGTAAAGATGGTTCTTACATTCGTTTCGAAGATAACGCAGCCGTTTTATTAAACGCAAATGATGAGCCGAGAGGAACTCGTATTTTCGGGCCAGTTGCGCGTGAGTTGCGTGATGCAGGATTCATGAAAATTGTTTCCCTAGCTCCTGAAGTTTTATAATTAGATGAAATATTGGGTGAACCCAATTTAAGAATCATACAATGGAAAAAAATACAAGTAAGCCAGCAAAATTGCACGTTAAAAAAGGAGATACTGTTCAAGTTATCGCAGGTAATGCGAAAGGAAAAACAGGTGTAATCAAACAAGTGATTGTTGATAAATCTCGTGCGATCGTAGAAGGAGCTAATTTGCAAACAAAGCACGTTAAGCCATCTGCAGCTAATCCTCAAGGAGGAATCGAAAAGCGTGAAGGTTCAATCCACATCTCTAACCTAATGGTAGTAGAAAATGGAAAGCCGGTACGTACAGGTCGTAAAATGAACGAGAAAGGTAAGTTACAACGCTATTCTAAAGCGACTGGTAAATTTATCGCATAATTAGAACTTAACCGTGGGTCGGAAATCCACAAAATATACTACAATGGCAGTACCTAGATTAAAAGAACGTTTTGTTAAGGAGATTGTACCAAGCTTAAAAGAAAAGTTTCAGTACAAGTCTATCATGCAAGTACCTAAGATTACTAAAATCGTAATCAATAAGGGCGTGGGAGCCGCAGTGTCGGACAAAAAATTAATTGATATCGCTATCGAGGAAATCTCGCAAATCGCTGGTCAAAAGGCGGTAGCTACGATCTCTAAGAAAGCTATCTCGAACTTTAAGTTACGTGAGGACATGCCTATTGGTGTGAAAGTAACTTTACGCGGAGATCGTATGTACGAATTCTTAGATCGTTTGACAACAGTTTCTTTAGCACGTGTTCGTGACTTTAAAGGAATCTCTGAAAAAGGATTTGATGGTCGTGGAAACTATACATTAGGGGTAAAAGAGCAAATTATCTTCCCTGAGATTTCAATCGATAAAGTAAGCAAGATCTCTGGTATGGACATCACGTTTGTGACGTCTGCAGCAACAGATGAAGAAGCTTACGCTTTATTAGCAGCGGTTGGAATGCCTTTTTCAAATCAAAAAAAATAAGTAGCCCGTAAGGCTTTCATAAAAACCTTTAAATTTTTACAAAATGGCTAAAGAGTCAGTAAAAGCAAGAGAAAGAAAACGCGAAGCAGCAGTTGCAAAATATGCAGTGAAGCGCGCAGCTTTAAAAGCAGCTGGAGATTACGTTGGATTGGATAAACTTCCAAAAAATGCATCTCCTGTACGTTTACACAACCGTTGTAAATTAACAGGACGTCCTCGTGGATATATGCGTAAGTTCGGCATTAGCCGTGTTACGTTCCGTGAGATGGCATCTAACGGTTTAATTCCAGGTGTGACTAAGTCAAGCTGGTAATATTATTTGATTAATTAAATTCATTTTTGTAATTTTGCAGGCTCATTTGAAAACCCTGCGGCAAATTTAAAAACAATGACAGATCCAATAGCAGATTATTTAACCCGATTGAGAAATGCCTTGAAGGCACGCCATAGGGTAGTTGAAATTCCTGCTTCCAACATTAAAAAGGAAATTACGAAAGTACTTTTTGATAAAGGATACATTTCAAACTATAAATTCGATGATTCATCCGTACAGGGAACCATCAAAATTGCGTTGAAATACAATTCAGTAACGAAGCAACCTGCTATCGTTAACTTGACTCGTATTTCTAAGCCAGGTCTTCGTAAATACAACGGTGCTGAAGAGTTACCACGCGTATTGAACGGATTAGGTATCGCTATCTTATCTACTTCGAAAGGAGTAATTACAGATAAGGAAGCACGTACACTTCACGTAGGTGGAGAAGTACTTTGTTACGTATATTAATTTTTGTTTCACGCTGAAAGGGGAGCAATCTCGAAATTTAAGCTATAATTAAAGTCTAATGTCAAGAATTGGAAAGAAGATTATCACCATACCTGCAGGAGTTACTGTAGAAATTAGTGCTGGTAATTTAGTGTCGGTGAAAGGTCCTAAAGGATCATTGTCACAACAAATTGATCAAGATATGATCATTACCATCGAAGAGAATGTTTTAACTGTGGCTCGTCCGACAGAACAAAAGCGTCATAAAGCGATGCACGGATTATATCGTTCATTGATCAATAACATGGTCGTAGGTGTGAGTGAAGGTTACCAAAAAGATTTGGAAATCATCGGTGTTGGTTACAAGGCCACCAATCAAGGAAATATTTTGGAATTGAGTTTAGGTTATTCTCACTCGATTTTCATGGCTATTCCTGCTGAAGTTTCTATTGTAACTGCCATGGAAAAAGGTAAGAGTCCTTTGGTTTCTTTGAAGTCTATCGATAAGCAATTAATCGGTCAGGTAGCAGCGAAAATCAAGTCTCTACGTCCAGTTGAGCCATACAAAGGTAAAGGTGTTCGTTTCTTAGGAGAGCAAGTACGTCGTAAAGCTGGTAAAGCAGGCGGTAAAAAATAAATTATAAGCGTGGGCCGGAAATCCACACAAACAAGTTAACAAATGGCAACAATTAAAAATTTACGCAGAACCCGCATTAAACGTGCGATTCGTGCTAAGATCGCAGGAACAGCGGAGCGTCCGCGTTTAAGTGTATATCGTTCTAATTCTGCAGTTTATGCGCAATTAGTTGATGATTTAGCAGGCAAGACTTTATTCGCCGCTACTTCATACAAGAAAGATAAAGTGAATAACAATATTGAAGCTGCTAAAACAGTAGGTTTAGCAATCGCTGCGAAAGCGAAGGCTGCCGGAATTGAGAAGGTAGTTTTTGACCGTAACGGTTATTTGTATCACGGAAGAATTAAATCATTAGCTGAAGGTGCTCGCGAGGGTGGCTTACAATTTTAAGAAATAGATATGTCGCATTTACAAGCAAAACCAGTAAAGGTTAACGAAGGAGAGTTGAAGGAGAAAGTAGTAGCCATCAACCGTGTTGCAAAAGTAGTTAAAGGTGGTCGTCGTTTTAGTTTCTCAGCGATCGTTGTCGTAGGTGACGGAGCTGGTGTCGTAGGATACGGTTTAGGAAAAGCAAACGAGGTAACTGATGCTATCACGAAAGGTATCGAAGATGCTAAGAAGAATTTATTCCAAATTCCTTTGTTGAAGAACACCGTTCCTCACGAACAATTAGGAAAATTCTCAGGCGGTTTCGTTTTAATTAAGCCAGCTGCTCCAGGTACAGGATTGATCGCCGGTGGTGCGATGCGTGCTGTGTTAGAATCAGTAGGTGTGCATGATGTCCTAGCTAAGTCTAAAGGATCATCTAACCCACACAACGTAGTAAAGGCAACCATCGATGCATTAGTAAAGATGAGAGCTCCACATACGGTAGCTTTCCAACGTGGAATTTCTATTGCTAAAGTATTTAATGGATAATCAGAGCGCGCAAGCCTCTCTAATAGAACATACAATGTCTAAAGTTAAAATTACTCAAGTTAAAAGTGCAATTAAGCGCCCGGAAGTACAGAAACGTACGATCACAGCTTTAGGATTAGGTAAAATCCGTAAAAGTGTTGAGGTGGAATTGAATCCAGCCATTGCAGGAATGATTCGTGCCGTAAACCACTTAATTGTAGTTGAAAATATTTAATTAACATGCGAGTTACTGGAAACAGTAGCGCTAAGCCCCAATTAGAATGAAATTATCATCATTAAAGCCTGCTGAAGGCTCGGTAAAAGTTAGAAAAAGAGTTGGTCGTGGTCAAGGTTCTGGATTAGGTGGAACTTCTGCTCGTGGTCACAAAGGTGCTCAATCTCGTTCAGGTTATTCTCGCAAGAGAGGATTTGAAGGTGGTCAGATGCCATTACAACGTCGTGTTCCTAAGTTTGGTTTTAAAAATCATAACCGAGTGGAATACAAAGCAATCAACTTAGATACATTGCAAGCATTAGCTGATGCAATCGGAACTAAGGTGATCACATTTGAAACACTTTACACGCATGGTCTTGTATCTAAGTCTGACTTAGTGAAGATTTTATCTCGTGGATCTGTAACATCTGCTTTAGACGTAACAGTAAAAGGTTTCTCAGGTGCTGCTAAAGCTGCTATTGAAGCGGCTGGCGGTAAAGCAAATGTAGGTTAATCCTCTATTCTAATCGAATGAACAAGTTAATAACAACTTTCAAGCATATTTTCTCAATCGATGAGTTAAGAAGTCGTATCATTAATACACTTCTTTTCATTGCATTCTTCCGTTTAGGTTCTTATATCGCTTTACCAGGTGTAGATGCGACTAAGTTATCTCAAGCTGGAGAAGGTGGACTTTTCGGTTTGTTGAATATCTTTTCAGGCGGTGCTTTAAGTAATGCTTCGGTGTTTGCTTTGGGTATCATGCCTTACATTTCTGCTTCTATCGCGATTCAGTTATTGACCATTGCGCTTCCGTATTTCCAAAAAATGCAGAAGGACGGTGAGTCAGGTCGTAAGAAGTTAAACCAAATCACCCGTATCTTAACCATTTTCGTAACGGCTGCACAAGCGTTTACTTATTTACAAGTAACGATTCCATCTGAAGCAATCATGGTAGATCCTTGGTTCTTCCGTTTATATGGCGTAGCTATCTTAATTGGTGGTACGATGTTATGTATGTGGTTAGGAGAGAAGATTACAGATAAAGGTATCGGTAACGGTATTTCTATGTTGATCATGATCGGTATCGTTTCTCGTTTCCCAGCGTCTATTTTACAAGAAGCAGGTTCACGCGGAATGAGCGGCGCTTTGATGTTCATCATTGAACTAATCGCCTTATTCTTTGTTGTCATGGGTGCGATTATGGTAACTCAAGCGGTTCGCCGTATCCCTGTTCAATATGCGAAGCAAGTAGTGGGAAGCAAAGCAACTGCTGTAGGTGGAGAACGCCAATACATTCCTTTGAAGTTAAATGCTTCAGGTGTAATGCCGATCATCTT
>CAIVPV010000089.1 GCA_903907915.1 uncultured Cytophagaceae bacterium | reverse complement strand
TCGGTTTGTGCATGCGTCAACTTTTCTCGAACCAATGGAAATTTGCTTTCATTCCTTTGGCACTCATTTTAGGAAATGTGGCATTAAATTTAACAGGGGCTTATAAGAATTATTGGATTTATATTTTCATCGCCGTTGCGGTGATTGCTTATATCCTTTTCTGGTTAATTCAATTTACAGGAATCACGCAATTAGCTCAATACAAGCAGCTATTTGATAAGTACCGCTACGAAATCGATAGTCGCCAAATTTTCATGAAACTTTCTGATAAAGAGGGCGGAATGATCAAGTGGGATATGATTTTAGGGGCTTATAAAGACAAAAACTCCTATGTACTTGAAATGGGTAAATTCCAATTCTTGCACTTGCCATTCACCGTTTTCAATAACGATAATGACAAGAAATTATTAGATAAGATTTTACGCGATAAAGGATATTTAAAATCCTAAGATGGGCAGAATAGTAGCCATCGATTTCGGATTAAAGCGAACAGGAATTGCGGTGACGGATCCCTTGCAAATCATTGCTAATGGACTTGATACCGTTCCAACGCATACTTTATTAGTCTTTTTGCAAACCTATTTTTCTAAAGAAACAGTGGATCAAGTCGTCATCGGAATGCCCAAAAACCTGGACAATACCGACACGGATTCCACGGCGGGTGTTCGCATTTTCATCAAAAGTTTTCGCAAGAGATTTCCTTTAATTCCTTTAGAAGAACACGACGAACGTTTTACCTCTAAGCTAGCCATGCAAGCGATGATTGCAGGTGGAATGTCGAAGAAAGATCGCAGAGAAAAAGGAACGGTTGATCGGGTATCCGCTACGATCATTTTGCAATCGTATTTAGAATCTAAATCATATTAAAAAAGCGACCCTAGAAAAGAGTCGCTTTTTTTATTTCGTTACCACTTTCGTAAATCGGTGGTAGAATGGCGTTTTACTATTATCATTTTTAGGCTTGTACTTCCCAGTAATGATGGGAACATACATTACTCGGCGACGAGATTTTTCTCCTACATTAGGAGAAACCTCTACCCGATGCCATAAACGGCCATCATGAATAGTTAAGTCTCCGCGCTCTATCTCAAATGCCGCTTCGCGCGCATCAGGTTTGTGGTCGATGAATTGCTTTTTTCCAAACAATAATTTCAAAACTCCTTGTGTATGTGTTCCTGGTAAAACCCGAAGACCGCCATTCGACGAAGGGCAATTATCTAAGTGAATACCTACGTTTAGCATAGGAAGAATCTTTTGTCCTAAGAATAAATCACGTGGGCTATCGGTATGCCAGCCCATTTGGCTAAACTTCGAATTAGGTTGATTGATGTAATGATTGAAAACAAGGCCATCTTTTTCATCCTCGCTGATTCGGCCTTCGTAGGGGCCTAATAGTTCGATCATTAATTGTAGGCGTGGATCTTTTAATAATTCGGCTAATACTGGGCTATATTGATTCGTAAAGCACATGCGCTGAATCATTGGATTTCCTTCGTGATCTTTACCAAACTTAAGCGGTGTTCCTTTCACTTTTTCGATTCCTTCTTCTAACCACGTCTTCTCAATTTTCGCTAATTCCGAAATGAAAAGTTCAGCAGTTTCAGGCTCAATGAATTTCTTAAAATGAATTACTCCATACTTCTTGAAGTATTCTTTCTGCTCCTCCGTTAGTTGTTCTCCTAACGAGAAGGTTTTGTATTCAAATTTCGCAGATGGTTTTCTCATAAGATGATGGTAATGAATTCGGGTTGCAATTTACGGCAATATGAATGAATTATAGTTATCGTTGACGGAATTTCTGATGAAAATCAAGTTTTTGGTATTTAAAACAAGGAAAAAATGCTCAACTTTGTGGCTTGAATTTTAGATTCACAAAATGAAAAAAATCCTATTTTTAGTACTTATAAGTTTAATTAGCCTTTCGTCGTTTTCACAACAAACGAATAAAAAAGGCTCCTATTATATTACTTGGGGCTATAATCGGTCGACGTATGCAAATTCTGATATTCGTTTTGTAGGACCGGGTTATGATTTTACGTTGCTAAAGGCGCAGGCCTTAGATGCGCCTACACCCTTAAGTGAATTTAAAACTTACGTGGATCCAGGATTGTTATCGATTCCGCAATTTAATTTTCATGCAGGCTATTTTATAAAAGATAATTTATCCATTAGTATCGGATGGGATCACATGAAATATGTGGTGACAGATGGCCAAACAGTGAAAGTGAATGGCTTCATCAATGCTCAATCATCTTCTCCCTCCATTGCAGTGGATCCGGCCTACATAGGCACATTTAATCAAACGCCCTTAGTGCTAGATCCCGTTAAATTCGTTCACTTAGAACATACAGATGGCTATAATTATGCGTCGATCGAATTAGAACATTATAATCCTGTATATCAGAGCACGAAGGGGCGTTTTGCCATTGACTGGATGCAAGGTGTCGGAATCGGAGCTTTGGTTCCTCGTTCCGACGTACATGTTTTTGGGGTGGGTCAGAATAATTTTTGGAATCTAGCAGGTGGCGGAGCTTCTCTGAAGACAGGCCTGAAGTTTAATTTGTCTAAATTATTGTTCTTTGAAACGACCATTAAAACAGGGGCCACTAAATTATGGGATATTCATACGACAGGTCGTTCGGTTGATCATGCTGAGCAGGCAATCTATTTTGCCGAATTTTATGGAGCGCTTGGATTTACTATAAAAGGCTCTTCTAAATAAATTTTTAGACTAGACTAAAAATTATTATCTTCGCACATGTTTGTGCGCTTAGCTATCTTTTTATTATTTCCCCTATTTGCCTTTGCACAGAATGAAGGTCGGATAGAAACGGATCGTCCTGATCAGACGGAGTGCCCATTTATTGTTAAAAAAGGGTATATACAAGCTGAAATAGGGTTTAATCGGGCAAATTCCGAAAATTTATTTCCCACCTCCTTAGTGAAATATGGCTTAAGCAAACGATTCGAATTGCGCTACGTGTCTGTTTTAGCTCAAGAGCCTGGAAAGGAAACTCGTTTTCAAACAGAGGCAGTGGGATTCAAATGGGCCTTAATGCAGCCTTCCGGCTGGAAACCCCGAACATCGGTTATAGTTCATTATAATTGGGATCACCAAAACCGTGATTTTTCAGAGAAAAATTTGAGGGGCCACTCCATTGGAGATATGGTATTCACCATGCAAAATGATTTAAATGATCGCTTTGGAATTGGCTATAATCTGGGAACGGAATTACACTCGAATGGCTCTTTTGAGGGAATTTATCGGGTGGCTCCTAATATGCTTATTGGTAAAAAGGGGTATGCTTATGTGGAGGTTTTTGGGCGTTTCCCCGCCTCGGAATTTGCAGACCATTCCTACGATGCAGGCTTCGCCTATTATCTGAATGAGGATGTTAAATTAGATGTGTCAGCTGGCCAAAGTTTTACCCGGCCCGAAGAATATTATTTTGCCTTAGGCATATCTTTTCGATTGCGAATTTTCTGATTATGAGGTCAATGACTGCAGGATTTCTTAAATTGCGGGAATGAGACGGATTTTCATCTTCTTTTTGTTGTTTTCTCTTGCTGTAATTGAGCTAAAGGCCCAGGCAATTTTGCTCACAGGGGAGAAAGCAATAACGCAGGATGCTAATTTTTCCTTGTCATTTGTAATCAAATCCGCCAATGCAAGCGTCGAAACACCGAACTATAAATTTCCGGAATTACCTGGGCTTAGAAAATTAGGGGTTTCGCGGTCTAAAGCCACCGACATTCTAAACGGGGAACCTGTTTATTCCTTTACATATTCTCAATATTATCAGGCCCCTATGCCGGGAACTTTGTTAATTCCTCCTGCGGAGGTTGTTGTTAATCAGCAATCCTTGAAAATGGAAGGGTTTGCTTTGATTATAAGTCCATCGGAACAAAAGGAAGAGGTAGTTGAAGAAAATAAGGCACAAATTGAGGATCTTTTTAAGGGCCAAAACTCCGTTTTTCTTGCCGTCACGTCCAAGCAATTCCAACCTTTTGTGGGTCAAGGATTTACCTTGAAATTTTCCTTATTTATCCCCGATGATAATGTAACTCGCTTCAGTTTCGATCGAAATGATATTCAGATTCCTGCTTTGATTCAGAAAATCAAACCTAAAAATTGTTGGGAGGAGAGTTTTGGTTTGCAAGAAGTGAAAGTGTCTAAGGTCGTGTATAAGAACAAGAAATATACCGAGTACCGCTTTTTTCAATCCACCTTTTTTGCGCTAGATGCAAAGCAAATAGTTATTCCTGCATTGAGTTTGTCTTTATTAAAGAATGCAGAAAAGGTCATCTTTAGCTCTAAACCGTTTGTTATCAGTCCTAAAGAATTACCGAATCATCCATTGAAAGGGAAAGTTCCAGTAGGGGATTTTCGCTTAGAAGAATCCTTGTCTATAAATCAGGTTCAAACAGGGGATTCCGTTATATATGTCTCTAGCGTTGTGGGAGATGGGAATAGTATTCTTTGGGATTCGAAATTAATGGAGTCAGATTACTTCCTTAACTTCATTCCTTTAGGGACCCAAAGCTCGGTTTATCCCTATGGCGATAAAATGTTAGGGAATAAAACAGAGAAAATACTAATTATTCCATCTCAACCGGGTAAATTTGCATTGAAATCCTATTTTAATTGGATCTTCTTTAATACGCGAACGGCGACCTACGATACCTTGAGGTCAGAGGTGAATTTAGCGGTAAGCGGTCAGCCATCTGATCGTTTACTTAACACGCAATCGGAGACGATGTTGTTATATCGGGGAGTGGAAAAACTTCTTTCTGATAAAATGGAAGCGTATCATTGGAAGGACTGGAGATTGATTTTGAATGTTCTGTTAGGATTGATTTTAGTCTGGCTTGTCTTTTTAATGACGAAGGCCAAAAAATAATATTATGGGAAGTATCTACGGTAAAATATTTCAAATTAGCACGTTCGGCGAGTCACATGGCGCTGCTGTGGGTGTCGTGGTAACGGGTTGTCCTGCTGGGGTAAATTTTGATTTGGAATTTATTCAGTCGGAATTAGATCGCCGCAAGCCGGGTCAATCGCGTATTACGACCCAACGCAAGGAAGCGGATTCACTGGAAGTGGTTTCGGGTGTTTTTGAAGGAAAAACAACAGGCACTCCCATTGCGATGTTAGTTTGGAATGGTGACCAACGCTCGAAGGACTATTCGCACATTGCGGATCAATTCCGTCCCTCGCATGCTGATTATACGTACCAGGAAAAATACGGCGTTCGCGATTACCGCGGAGGCGGCCGTAGCTCGGCGAGAGAAACAGTGGCGCGAGTGGCTGCTGGGGCTTTGGCCAAATTAGTATTACAGCAATTAGGCGTCAAAATCACTGCCTACGTCTCTCAAGTAGGAACGATGAAATTAACGACCCCCGTCGAGCAATTGGATTTAGCAGTGGCCGAAACCAATGCGGTACGTTGCCCAGACGCAAAATTAGCGGCAGAAATGTTTACTTATATCGATGAAATACGCAAGCAAGGCGACTCCGTAGGCGGAGTAGTATCTGCTTACATTACGGGATGTCCGATCGGTTTAGGCGAACCAGTTTTCGATAAATTACATGCCGAATTAGGCAAAGCGATGTTAAGCATCAATGCAGTAAAGGGCTTTGAATATGGTTCAGGTTTCGACGGAGTTGAATTACGCGGTTCGCAGCATAACGATATTATTGTGAAGGATGAGGCAGGCAAAGTAAGTACTTTGACGAATCATTCAGGAGGAATTCAAGGCGGTATTTCTAATGGAGAGCCTATTTATTTCCGCGTCGGATTCAAGCCGGTAGCTACAATTATGCAGGATCAGGATAGTTTGAACGAGTCAGGCGAAAAAATTGTTGTTTCGGGCAAGGGTCGTCACGATCCTTGTGTGGTGCCGCGCGCGGTTCCTATTGTGGAGGCGATGTCTGCGATTGTCTTATTGGATTTCTATTTGCGTAATCGCTTGACTAAATTATCAGACGTTATATGATTCCAAACGAGGATGAATATTATATGAGCTTAGCGCTGAAACAGGCGGAAAGGGCTTTAGATGAGGAAGAAATTCCGGTAGGTGCGGTGGTTGTTTGCCAAGGAAAGATTGTGGCAAAGGCCTATAATCAAACAGAGATTTTGACGGATGTAACAGCACATGCAGAAATGATTGCGATCACGTCTGCCGCCCAAACCATCGGAGCTAAATATTTAAAAGATTGTACGCTTTACGTGACTTTAGAACCTTGCCTGATGTGTGCAGGGGCCATTTATTGGTCACAACTAGGGCGATTAGTATACGGTGCTTCGGAAGAGAAGCGCGGTTTTGAACAACTAGGAAAAGGAATTTTACACCCGAAAACAGAGATTGTTAGCGGGGTTTTGGCAAACGAATCTGAACAACTATTACGGGAGTTCTTTTCGATGCGACGCTAATAAAATGGTAAATGGTAAGTGGTAAATGGTTAATGAAAAGCCAAAAACATTTACCATTCACCATTCATTTACCATTCACCATTTACCATTTAAAACACCATTCACCATTTATAACACCATTTAAAAACGATATTATGTCATTCACATTAGCCCCATTACCTTATGCAAATAATGCGCTAGAGCCGCATTTCGATGCATTAACCATGGAAATCCACCATGACCGTCACCACAATGCGTATGTGACGAATTTGAACGCAGCTGTGGCTGGAACGGAATTAGAAGGAAAATCTTTAGAGGATTTATTCACTTCGATTTCTAAATTATCGCCAGCAGTTCGTAACAACGGTGGCGGCCATTTTAACCACGATTTATTTTGGAACATCTTATCGCCAACTGGTGGCGGTGCTCCAGTAGGAACGTTAGCGAAAGCGATTGATGCGAAATTCGGTTCTTTTGATGCCTTTAAAGAAGAATTCAAAAAAGCGGGTTTAACACGTTTCGGTTCAGGCTGGGCTTGGTTAGTGGCTCAAAAAGATGGTTCAGTTGCGGTTTCTAGCACGCCTAATCAAGACAATCCATTAATGGATGTGGCGGACGTGAAAGGCTTTCCAGTGATCGGATTAGATGTTTGGGAGCATGCTTATTATTTGAAATTCCAAAACAAGCGCCCAGATTATATCGACGCATTCTGGAGTGTAGTTGATTGGAATAAGGCGGAAGCGCGTTACCAAGCAGCTCAAAAATAAATTTTAAGACGGGAGGATGAAAATTCTCCCGTTTTTTTCGGCTTTCTTTTGCAATATTGGAAGCTTTGCGTATTTTTGCAGTCCCAAATGGCGGTTGTAGCTCACTCGGTTAGAGCACTGGTTTGTGGTACCAGGGGTAGTGGGTTCGAATCCCATCATCCGCCCTAAATGCCTCAGTAGAAATGCTGGGGCATTTTTTGTTAATTTTCTTTACATTTGTTTAGAAAACAATCGTATGAACCCAGTATTTCTTAAACGATTTTTGATTGTCTTATATGCTGCCGGCCTAATCGGGATGCATTTGCCTGCAACTGCGGCACTTTTTACCTCTTTAGTACCTCTAACACTTTGGTTTACGGCTTTTATCTGTGTAGTATATTTCCCCAATCCTTCGTTGCAAGCCTATGTCTTTTTAGGGATGGTAGTTATAGCATCCTGGTTTTTAGAAGTGCAAGGGGTTAGAACAGGTCTGATTTTTGGGGAATATACTTACGGAAAAACCTTGGGATTTCAGCTACTTAAAGTTCCCATTACGATTGGCTTGAATTGGTTAGTACTTTTGCTGGCTACGAATGCCTTAGTGGAAGAATGGAATATTGTAGGGAAAGTAAGCAAAGCAGCGATTGGAGCTGGATTGATGACGGCCTTAGATTTCTTGATTGAGCCAGTGGCGGTTCGTTTTGATTTCTGGACTTGGGCTGGAATTCAGGTGCCTGCTCAAAATTTTGTGGCCTGGTGGATGGCTTCATTTTTGTTTCATTTGGCCTACCAAAACACGCCATTTCCTTCTAAATCGAGTCTTTTTAGATTAATCGCGGCGTTACAATTCCTATTTTTCTTAGGGCATTGGCTACTTCTTCAGTTCAATTTTTAAACATTTTTAAATTAACTGTGTTAACATGAAGATGAACGTTTACTCAATTAAGGATTTAGAGAATTTCAGTGGTATTAAGGCCCATACAATTCGTATATGGGAGCAGCGATATCATTTGCTTCATCCTGTGCGTACGGAGACGGGAATCCGAACCTACTCTGATAATGATTTAAAGCGTATTTTAAATATTGCTACACTCCAAAATAAGGGAGGCATCAAAATCTCTAAAATTGCGGGATTTACGGATTCCGAAGTTGCAGAAAAGATTTTACATCTTTCTGGTGGCGATTTAGATTATCCTGAGCATGTTCAGGCTTTAACCGTCGCCATGATGGACCTAGATGAGTTACGTTTTCAGGAATTGACTAAGGTTATCACGGAGGCCTACGGTTTTGAGAATTATATGTTGAAGGTGATTTATCCTTTTTTAACTCGCCTTGGTACCTTGTGGCTTTCTGGTTCAGTTGGACCTGCTCAAGAGCACTTTATTACGCATTTGATTCGTCAAAAAATCATTGCTGCCATCGATTCACAAATGGCAAAATCGAAGCCGAATGCGAAAAAGTTTTTGCTATACCTTCCAGAAGGGGAGTTGCATGAAATTGGATTACTTTTTGCAAGTTATTTAATCAGAGCTAGACAACATTCCGCAGTTTATTTGGGTCAATCTTTGCCTTTTGAAGAATTGTGTTTGGCCTATGAAATACACCAACCGGATTATGTATTTAGTGTTTTTACCACAGAACCAGCCATATCAGAGTTGCCGGAATATGTTCAAAAATTAGATCGCTTTATGCCGAAAACAAAAATCATGTTAACGGGATATAACGTTTTGAATTCGCCAGAACCTATTCCATCTAGAATTCAGCTGATAAATGATTTCAATACCTTAATTCAGGTGATTGAATCCTAACTAAAATTAGGGTCTAATTTAGTCGCATCTTCGACAAATTTCTTTACTTGTTGTTCCTGGTCTTTAGGACAAATCATTAAGACGTTTCCATGTTCAGCTACGATGTAATTCGATAAACCATGGATCACTACTAATTTATCCTTAGGCGCTTTAATAATGCAATCGGCTGTTTCATACAGCATGACATTTGCATCCACTGCATTCTGCTTATCGTCTTTCGCGTTAATTTCATGTAAGGATTTCCAAGTACCTAAATCAGACCAGCCGATATCAGCTAATATAACCTTTACCTCGCGCGCTTTTTCCATCACACCATTATCCATCGAGATACTTTTACACACCGCATAAACTTTACGAATAAATTCAGGTTCCTTATTCGTATAATAAAACGCGCGCCCTTCTTCAAATTGTTCCGCTAAGCGAGACAAGTGTTTCGTTAATTCATGCTTAAAAGTAGGTATAGCAAAAACGAAAATTCCTGCGTTCCAAACATAATCTCCACTTTCCAAAAAAGCGTCTGCTAATTCTAAATTAGGTTTCTCTGTAAATGTTTTGACCGTTTTAGCCGTTTCATTTGATTCTTGGAATTGAATATAACCATAGCCGGTGTCTGGACGAGTAGGAACGATGCCTAAAGTCACTAATACGGGTTCGGTTTTTGCCGTTTCAATGGCTTCGTTAATGCGGGCTTTAAAAGCCTCTTCTTTTAAAATCACATGATCAGCCGGAGCTACGATCAGTTTTGCTTTGGGGTGTTTTTTGCTGATTTTGTACGCTGCATAAGCGATACAAGGAGCGGTATTTTTGCGTTGGGGCTCTTTAAGGATTTGATCAGGGCTTAAAAAGGGCAGCTGTTCTTGAACGATTCCGGCGAATTCTTCGCTGGTCACGACATAGATATTTTCTTTTGCTACAATTCCCTCGAAACGCTCTGCCGTTTGTTGCAACATCGTTTTTCCCACGCCTAAAACGTCATGGAATTGTTTGGGATACGTACTTCTGGAGATGGGCCAAAACCGTGTTCCGATTCCTCCCGCCATAATGACAAGGCAATTTGGCATAGTATTATTTTTGGCTAAGGAACGTATTTACACGTAAGACAGCGTTTTCTCTAATGTTTTGGTAATATAAATTAATATCGGCCTTATGCCAGTTTTTCAATTTGACAAAACTGCGACCAGGTACATAGGGTACATTTGTCCACAAAAGACCTAAGTGATTTTGGGCATCTGCAAATTCTTTTACGTACTTAAATCCATAGGATACCCCACCTATATTTTGCGCTTTAGAGGCAAAATTTTCGTCCGTTGACCAAGTCAAAGGATTCACCGATGCTAATTCTGTCACGGTCCCTGGATGCCATGGTGGTAAATAACCTTGTAAAAATGTCGTATAGGCAACAAAACAACCTGTCTGATTTGCAGATGAGCAAACCGGGATGTTGGTAAATGTATTCTTAGGCGTTGCAATTCCGATGATATAAGCTGCCACCAGTTGTTTGCCTAACTCTTTCCCGTCAAAATATTCTTTTAAAAGCCTTGTTGCATGCACCGTCCCTTGGCTGTGACTTGCTATAATAATAGGTCTTCCTTTGTTCTCATGAGCTAAATAATAATCAAATGCTCTTTTCACATCGGAATAGGCTAGGTCTAATGCCGCAGCTTTGTCTTCTTTAAACTCCGTGATGAAGGCATGGTAATGAGCTTGGCGGTAGCGTGGAGCATAAATTCGTCCGGCCGCATTAAAGACGGTGGCTTGATTTAAAATAGTGGAGCTATCTACCAAGGAATTTAAGGCAGCATCCGACATCGATGCATTCCAAATATATTCGTTCACCGGTTTGTAGGTAAAAATGGTAGGATGTATAAAGAAAACGTCAGCTTTAGCTTCTGCTTGTCCATCTTTTAACGTTGATTTATGTGGAATAAGATCTGCCGCATCTTTCCTTTCAGGTAAAGCTGACCAGGAGTTAGGATCTGAATAATCCATCGCCATAGGTTGCGGAGCATCTTTCCATCTGGTGTTCAGGACATACATCTTCTGATCGCTAGCGCACGCGCTCAAGAATAATAGGGATACAAATACGAGTAATCTCATGAGTTGAATTTATATACAAAGCTACTAGTTTAATCCCCCTTTTTAAAATTTATTGATTGATCGGTCAAGATCGATTAAATTATTTTCTGAAAAATTAGCAATTTTTTAATAAGCGAATAGTGATAGAAAGTAAAATGTTCTTTATTTTTGTTTTAATTCGAGTACTCAAAACAAATTGTGTCATTAAAAAACACCCATTATGAAAAAAATTGTACAACAGATTTTACCAAGCCTTGCGCTGATTCTGTTCTTAAGCGCTTCGGCCTTCGCTCAGACTAAAATAGGCGGAAGAGTAACGGATGCAGATTCTAAAGAGCCATTAATTGGTGTTAGTATCGGTGTAAAAGGATCGGTAACTGGAACTATTTCAGATACAAAGGGAAATTTCTCCTTATCAACAAACAAAGCAGGTGCGATTACTATCGTCGTTACGATGGTGGGTTATGAGCGTCAAGAAATTGCAGTAAAAGGGAATAAAACAGATTTTCAGGTTGCTTTAAAAGAGCAAGCCACTTTAGCACAAGATGTAGTCGTTTCTGCCTCTCGTGTAGAAGAAAGTGTGATGCAATCCCCTGTTTCAGTAGAGCGTATGGATATTCGCGCGATTCGCGAAACACCGGCTGCGTCTTTCTATGATGCCCTTCGTAACATTAAAGGAGTGGAAGTAAGTTCTCAATCCGTGTCATTCTCGTCTATCGGTATGCGTGGATTTAACAGCAACGGTAACGTACGTGTGGTTCAATTGATCGACGGTATGGATAACCAAGCGCCAGGCTTAAACTTCTCAGTAGGTAATATCGTAGGTATCTCAGAATTGGATTTACAATCAGTTGATTTATTACCAGGAGCGGCATCGGCACTGTATGGCCCTAACGCGATGAACGGTATCATCTTGATGGATTCAAAATCACCTTTCTTATTCCAAGGTTTATCAGCTCAAGTGAAAACTGGAGCCATGTATGCAAGCAATCGTGAAGGAAAGTATGAAAGAAATCCTACAGAGGCAATGACTCCTTATGGAGATATCTCAATTCGTTTTGCTAAAGCATTTAATAACAAAGTTGCTTTCAAAGTTAACTTCACCCAATTAACGGCTGATGACTGGCAAGCAACGGATACACGCGACCAATCTTTATTGAATGGTACGGTATTAGGAGCAGGTTCTCGTGGAACAAATTTAGCTTATAATGGTGTGAGTGTTTTTGGTGATGAGACGAACGTGAATATGTTGACTTCATTAAAGCCTTTATTAGGGGTTCCTTCGAATCCATTGACAGCAGGTATTAATCAAATTTCAGCTGCTACGGGTGGTTTATTAACTCCATCGGCCATCTTAGGTTACATTGTTCCTAACGTGAATATTTCTCGTGAAGGTTATGCAGAGCGTGATTTATCATCTTATACGAATCGTAACATTAAGTTCAATGCAGCCTTACATTATCGTTTTAATGATAATGTAGAGTTAATCTTGCAAGGTTCTTATGGACAAGGTACAACCATGTACACAGGTGCAGATCGTTACTCGATCAAGAACTTCTCGATGGGACAATACAAAGCAGAATTAAAAGGATCTAACTTCTTCGTTCGTGCGTATACTACTCAAGAAAACTCGGGGGATGCGTATGCAACGGGAACTTTAGGACAATTAGTAAATGAGGCAGCTACGCCATCTACAGCTTGGTATCCTCAATACTTCTCCACTTTCGCAGGTTTGGCATTGACAAACTTTGGAACTGTATTACAAACTAACCTTTTAAAAGGGGTAGCTCCAGCATCAGCTGTAGGTTTAGCTATCGGTAGTACTCAAGCGTCTTTCCCTTTCTACCATGGAACTGCGCGTGCTGTATCTGATGCAAATCGTTTAGTGCCAGGATCAGCTGGATTTAATGCAGCTGTAGCGGCTATCAAGGGTAAAGCTTTACCTGCAGGTGCTAAGTTTACAGACAAATCTGCTCTTTATCATTTAGAGGGTATGTATAACTTGTCAGAGAAGTTAAACAACAAAGTTGAATTGATCGTAGGTGCAAACTACCGTCAATATGCGCTAAACTCTGAAGGTTCATTATTCGCATTAACGGATGATGGGAAAGAATTTTCGATCAACGAATATGGTGGATATGCACAAGCTTCTAAGAAGTTATTTGCGGATCACTTGAAGATAACAGGATCGGTTCGTTACGATAAGAACGAGAACTTTGAGGGACAATTTAGCCCACGTATTTCTGGGGTATTAACTCAAGGAACGTCGAACTTCCGTGCGTCCTTACAAACAGGTTTCCGTATCCCTACAACACAGGATCAATACATTAACTTGTTAACTCCATCTGCTCGTTTATTAGGTGGTTTAGCCGTAGTTCAAGATCGTTATAAATTATCAGGTAACTCATATACCTTACAATCGATCTTAGCTAATCAAACTGATCCTAC